>WBUR01000038.1 GCA_008933615.1 bacterium
CTTTCTGTTATCGCGCTGCAGTGAATAGCAATAAAAGGCCGATTCTTTCGCGAGCCTTCAGTATGAATCGCTCTCGCAACTAGCTCTTTTCCGGTTCCGCTTTCCCCTTCTATCAGAACTGAAGAATCATTGGACGCGACGGCATGCACCATTTCCATCATTTTTACAAAAGCCTTACTGCGGCCAACCATCGAATTACCGTCAGCCGGAACGGAGTAATTTAATTTTTGACGCAACGTTTTGAGTTCCAAATGCATTCGCCCGTAATCAAGCGCTTTGCAAATAGATAATAGCAGTTCATCATGCTGAAAGGGCTTAGTCAGATAATCGTAAGCTCCTAGCTTCATTGACCGCACCGCATCTTCAATCGTTCCAACGCCTGTCAGAATCATGAATGGAATGTCGGGTTGAAATGACTTAACCCGTTCGAGCAATTCTATGCCGCTCATTCCTTCCATAGCAAGATCCGAGATGATCAGATCGAAGGATTCCTTCTGAATAAGAGACCAGGCTTCTTCGCCGGTAAGCGCAGTTACTACTTCTACGGCGTCATACGGATTATCCATACTCCTGAAAGCCTCAACGTTCAGCATTTTTTTGAACAAAGCTAAAATATTTTTCTCATCGTCAACCACTAAAATTCGCGTCGTCACAAATAAACCCTTTATTAAAGACCCTTACCGGGCAAGTGAATAATAAACGTACTTCCTTCGCCTACTTTGCTTTTAACGCTGATGGTTCCCAGATGTTCCTTAATAATCGAACGACAAATGGATAAACCAAGACCCGTTCCCTTACTGACTTTTGTAGTAAAAAAAGGGTCAAATACTTTGCTCACCCGATCATCGGAAATGCCACATCCAGTATCGGACATCTGAATAATCACTTTTTCAGTTACGGCGTCGTAGTTAATTAATACATACAAACTTCCGCCTTTAGGCATCGATTCGATTGCGTTTAACAAAATATTGATAAATACCTGCTGCATTTTTTTAGGATCAATCCACAATACGGGAACTTCGATCGCATATTCTTCATGAATCGTGATCTCGTTCTTTTTAATAAAATGACGTAAGAGGCCGATGGATGTTTGCATCAGCTCTATTACGTTCGATTCGGATTTCTCCATTCTGCCGGGCCTGGCAAATGTAAGCAAATCCTTGACAACTTTTGCGCAGCGCGTTGCTTCTTGTTCAATAATCTGCAGGTCCTTATGAAGCCGGTGACCTTGTTCTGTTTCATTCAGCATCGTTTGCGCAAATCCTAGAATGATAGACAACGGGTTATTGATCTCATGCGCTACACCGGCAGCCAAGGTTCCCACGCTGGCTAATTTAACCGATTCTACCAACTGCTGTTCGAGATCTTTTTTTTCCGTAATATCCTTCAGGATCTCTATAAAATATGCTGTTTGTTTTGATTCGTTCATTACGGGAAATGTGCTGGCTTGGAAATACCGTCCGCCACTGACAATTTCAGATGTATGGGTCTGCGAAAATTTAATCGTCATCACTGCCGGACAATGTTCACAAACCGATGCACGTTGGAAGTAGCGTTCATAACATTTTTCACCTTCCGGTTGAGTTTCGAAACCTGATGAAACAGTATAATTTCCTGTAAAGAAAACTTCAGCAGCAGCCTTATTATAATTTTTGATATAAAATGAAGTGTCCTGCACACTTATGAAATCGGTAATTCCGTCAAGAACCGACTGGAGATAATTTTTAATATCGCTGACCTGCGCGTGCAGGCGGATATTTTCAAGCTTCGATTCATGGAGTGTGAGGACGTTTGAAATGATATTGACTAATTCTTTATATCCAAAGGGCTTTAGTAAATAGGCGCTCATTCCCATATGCAGAAGTTCTTTTTGCTCTTCATCGTTATCGGTTTTTGCAGTCAACATAATAACAGGAGTGTCCCGATATAAGGTATACGCAGCGTCCTGTCGGATCTTTTTATATACATCCACCCCGTTCATTCCCGGCATCATATAGTCCAATAAAATGATGTGCGGATTTGTCCGGGACAATTCAACTAATGCTGCCTCACCTCCGGTTGCAGCAAATGGAACCATTCCGGAATTTCTGAGCATGATCACAATCGTATTGAGTATGACGGAGTCATCATCCACAACGAGGATACGTTTTCCCTTTAGGGAAATATTCTGAAGACTGGGGGACATCGTTTCTATTTTAATGTTTTGTCCAAGTAGCCCAACGTTATATTAACCAATTCCTGTGACACCGTCACCGTAAGTCCGGATATAATTTCATAAATCTCTTCGTATGTTGCTCCTACATGTACTGCGCCGCGAATATGTGAAATCAGTTGTCTTTCACGCTGAAGAACGGCAAGAGCGGAGATCACGGACAGTTCTCGTTCAAGTGGCGTCAATATTGGCCGGCTCAGCACCTTTCCGTAACCTTCCTTTACCATCCAATTGGAAATGTCCGAACTCACATGTTCCATATTTCTAATAAGCTTTTCATAAGTTTTACCATAGACTTTTTGACAAAGGTTCAGCCCGTCCTGAATAATTTTTTGCGCATCCCGATCTTCTTTGAAATTATCATCTTTCAAACCTCTGTCGTGCAGAACACGGTTCAATACGATCAACCCTTCAATAGCGTTAGGAAATCCGCAAAACAGATAATTCTGTAAAATAATTTCCTTTACTTTAATTACCGGAATTTGTTCGTCGAAGGCAAGTTCAATAAAAGAACGCGTGAGATTATTTTGATAAAGGGCGACTGAAGCGGATAGCCACGAATATATCCGAAGATGTGGCGTAAGTCCCGGCCTGAATAACAAATCCTTAATATGCGATCTCAATACTGGATCGTCAGGTTTCATTGTTAAATCATCACATTGAATGGTAACATTAATTCAGGCCGGTAATGATACAAGAAAAAATAGAAAACCGCAAGATGATGCGATGAGTTAGAATTATTTGTGGAAGTATGAACAGGCAATCACTGTTCTACCGGCAATGAAATAATGAACTCTGTACCTTCCCCAATCTCGCTTTGTACTGCAATCTTGCCGTTATGCTTTTCTATAATCCCCTGGCATATCGCCAAACCAAGGCCGGTTCCTTCATCTTCCGATTTGGTTGTAAAACCTAATTCAAAGATCTTTTCCAAATCGCCTTTTGGAATTCCTTTTCCATTATCTTTGATCGAAATGTTAGCCATGCCGTTGTCCATCCATGTCTTGATCCAAATTCCTCCATTGGACTCTATTGACTGCGCAGAATTGTGGATGAGATTTACCAAAACCTGTGTGAGTGGCCCCGGAAGACCTTTAATTGGAGATATTAGTTTTAGTTCTTTGTGAAATTCGATATTAAATTTGTACTTTGCTTGTACCAAATGAATCGCACGGTCGATCTGATCCTTTAAGCTGACATCAGCCCATTGAATATCATCTAAACGCGAAAACCCCCTTAGATCTTTGATGATCTCTGAAGCAAAGGAGGAAGAATTTTTTATTGTATGAATGATCGCCTCAAAGTCTTCTACGGATTGTACAATGTTTTTTTCCTGGATAAATAACTTGATGTCGGTAATGTCGGTTATGGATTCGGCATCAAGAATGTTTGAAAATAATTCTTTCAATTCGGCCCATTCGTGGTCGGCCAGCGATGCCGCGTGCCGTATATTGGCAACGGGATTGCCTAACTCATGCGCAACACCGCTCATCAATTTGCCTAGTAAAGACATTTTCTCGCTTCGAATTAAACGCTGTTGCGTCATCTCCAGTTCTCGATATGCTTTTTCAAAAGCTTTCTTATGATGATAATGTTCGGCGGCGCGCCGAATGGTTATCCGTAATCCTTCGATCTCAAATGGCTTTAAGATGAATTTATAAATGTGACCGCGGTTAATTGACTCCATCAGAAGTTCCACATCCGAATAGGCCGAAACGATAATTCGAATCGCATCGGGTATGACCTTTTGCGATTCTGCTAAAAAATCATTGCCGCTCATTCCGCCCATTTTCTGATCGGATAAGATCACGACGATTCCGGGATTGGCATTCAAAACTTCCAATCCCTCCTTTCCGCTCTGCGCAGTCAACACGTCAAAATCGTCTGAAAGGCCGCGCTCCATTACATTTAAGATAGCAGACTCGTCATCCACACACAGGATTTTAGCGCGTTCTGCTCTAGAATTATTGTTATCGTGTTTAAGGTCTAATTTTTTCAGCATAGAGAAAGACGAGCTCCAGATGATTGAACCAAAAAATTAATTTTATTTCATTAGGGAAGTTCTGTGTTTTTAGCAGAGCTTTTTGCTGCAGGATCGGATACAATGCGTGATTTCTTATACCGTACTTTTCCATTGTCTAATGTCTTTTTGTTCTTTCTAACGCCATTGTATCTCACCGGCTTATTTAACAATGCATGTTTTAAAACCTCATCAATGTGTTCGACATAGATAAACTGCAGCGACTTTTTGACGTAATCCGGCACGTCTTCAAGATCATTTTTATTCATTTTGGGCATGATCACCGTGTTAATACCTGCTCTCCGCGCCGCGACAACCTTCTCCCGAATGCCTCCGACAGCTAAAACTTTGCCCCGCAGAGTGATCTCACCAGTCATGGCTACGTTATGTTTTACAGGCCGCCCCGTCATCAGCGACGTGAGGCATGTCACGATAGTTACTCCTGCGGAAGGCCCGTCTTTTGGAGTAGCCCCCGAAGGAATATGAATGTGAATGTCCATCTTATTAAAAACTGACGGATTGATGTGTAGAATGCTCGCTTTTGAACGAATGTATGACAGACCTGCCTGAGCGGATTCTTTCATTACTTCACCCAATTGCCCGGTTAGTTGCAATCCTCGATTTCCCTGCATCAGGCGCGCTTCAATAAATAGAATTTCACCGCCGTTTTGTGTCCATGCTAGGCCTGTAGCAACGCCAATTTCATTTTCCCGATGCGCCATTTCAGGAAATATTTTCTGCGGGCCGAGATAATCGATTATGTCGCCGATCTTAATTACGGCCTTGGATTTACCGCCCTCTGCCTTTTTGCGTGCCACTTTACGGCATATGTTTGCAATTTCGCGTTCAAGATTTCTGACGCCAGACTCCCAGGTATACGACGCAATGACCTGTAAAATCGAATCGTCATTAAAATTTATGTCCTTAGGTTTTAGACCGTTCTCCTTGATCTGGCGCGGAACAATATATTTTTTTGCAATCTCGAGTTTATCCTCTGCGATATAACCCGACAAACGAATCACTTCCATACGGTCGAGCAATGCCGGTGGAATAGGCGAAAGATCGTTGGCCGTCGCGATAAACATCACATTTGAAAGATCAAACGGTATGTCTACATAATGATCAGTAAACGTATTATTCTGTTCCGGATCAAGAACTTCAAGCAACGCCGAAGCCGGATCCCCCCGAAAATCCTGACCGATCTTATCAATTTCATCCAACATAAACACCGGGTTGCTGCTTTGAGCTCGCCGCAATTCCTGTAATATTTTCCCGGGGAGCGCACCTATATACGTTCGTCGATGCCCGCGGATTTCTGCTTCGTCTTTGACCCCGCCGAGGCTGAATCTTACGAATCTCCGGCCAATCGCTTTAGCAATCGACTTCCCTAACGATGTCTTACCCACTCCGGGCGGGCCGAGAAAACAAAGTATTGGACTCTTGCTGTCCTTGCGCAATTTCCGTACAGCTAGAAACTCTAAAATGCGGTTCTTTACATCTTCAAGATCATAATGATCGTCATCAAGAATTTTTTTCGCACGAACAATGTTAATCTGGTCTTTTGTTTTTGTCTGCCATGGTAATTCCAGAATCCAGTCAATGTAAGTCTTGCTCACGGTATATTCGGCAGATGAAGGCGACATCTGTGCCAGACGCTCCAGTTCTTTTCCGGCGATTTTTTTTGCCTCTTTTGGCATTTTTCTTTTTGCGATCTTTTTTCCCAATTCTTCTATCTCGACAGAGTCGTCGTCGTCATCACCGAGTTCGTGCCTAATGGCTTTGATCTGTTCTCTCAAAAAATAGTCGCGTTGAGTTTTACTCAATTCGGCATTCACCTCAGTTTGAATTTTATCATTCAGCTCCAGAAGTTGAATTTCCTTATTGATTGCCGTCATTACCTTGGTCAGCCGGTTTTTGACTCCAAATTCTTCAAGTATACTCTGCTTTTCTTGGACATCGATATTTAGACTAGATGCCACCATATCCGCCATTCGATCCGGTTCCTTGATGTTACCGATGATGACCTTTAGTTCATCAGGCAGTACGGGCGATAAGGTAACCATTTTTTGAAAACTTTCGGAAACGCCTCGCGTGAGGGCTTCTATCTCCATATTCTGTTCAAATCGAATATCAACAGGTTTTACTGAACCCATTAAATACGGACGTTGTTGAGTGATGCCGTGGAGTTGTACGCGTAAAAACCCTTGAATTAAAAGGCGTATGCTCCCATCCGGAACCTGGAACATCTTTAAGACATTGGCTACCGTGCCGACGGGGTACATATCCTCCCTGGAAGGAAATTCTTTTTCAGAGTTCTTCTGTAAAAAAACACCGATAAGTTTAGAACTGATCAAAGCATCGTTGACCAATTGGACCAGATGTTTCTCTATCACTACTAGCGGAAAAACCACAAATGGGAAAATCACATTATCACGCAAGGGCAGGATGGGTAATATTTCCGGAACAATAAGCTCTCCGCTTTTTTCAGAAGTTATCATTGTAATATCAGACATAATTTCGTTATCGCTTTGGGGTTACTTTTCAGATACCTGACACCATGTAGGTTATTCGATTATGATATTAGTCACTCTGGACGTATTTGTATCTTTTTTTAATTTAATAATGAGAAATCCGTTATCATACAGCGCTTTAATAGAATTATCCACGATACGGGCTTTGATTTTAATCCTCCGTTCAAAAGGACCAAAATCAATTTCCATTTTGTGGTAATGACGTTTTTGGTTTATGCTGAGTTCCTTTCGCAAGCCGGAAACGGTCAAAATGCCTGCTTCATATGTTAGTTTTATGTCATCCTGTTTCACATTAGCAACATCCATTACCACCATAAATTCCTCGTCCGTTTCAATGACGTCCGTAGGCGGATGCCATCGTTTCTCCGCGCTGATCAAAATTGGATATTTTGAATTAAAAAAATTAGAAAAAAGAAATTCCATTTCGTCATCAATGCCGCGAAACCGGTGCGTTGGTGTTTTTTGATCGTCATCCATTTCTTCCATGCTCTCTCCTTAAAAGAAACAAAGTAACTTATCAAGTATTTGCGAAAGTTAATATAGACATTATGGTCAAGGAAATGCAAGGGTTTTAAGGTGGCGCTAAAAAGAACAAAAAATATTTCATATCAAACACTTGCTAAATCAAAAATGATTTAGTACCTTTGTAGTAGATATTGTTCTTTGCCACAGAAAAAAAAGACAACCTTATTCATCTAAACTCATAAAATACAGTTATTTGCTAAACTAAATATGAGGTGTTGATGGTTATTGATACAAAAAAAAGCCTCCCATTGTTCTTTAAAATATTTTTGCTCTTGTTTGTCTCATTCCTTTTGAATTCACATGTTTTTGCTCAACTTCGTATGGAATTGAATTTCGGGGAGGAGAACAACTATATTTTATTTGATAACGCCTACAATTCCCCAGATCCAAGTAAAACCCGGTTGAGTGAGTTGTTTCAAAATGGAGATTTTGAAGTTTCAGGTCTTACGGAGCGCAGTCCCTCCGGTGATAATTTTTTGGTTCTCAATGGGATAAATTATTTCCTGAAGACTCCGGGAAACGCCAATATTAATCTAAACGGACATGTCTCCTATTCCGTATCAATGTGGATTTATCTGTATTCATCCGGAATCAATGGAGAGATCATTAATGCAGATAACGGTTTTGTTTCAGGTTACCGCTTATTTTTAGAGAACAACGTACCTAAATTAGAGATTCGTGAAGGAATACAGGAAATTTTCTCTTCTGAAAAAACTCTTCCTTCCTCCCAATGGACGCATATCGGCTTCTACTGTGACGGTGTCAATGACAGCGTCACATTTTTTGTTGATGGTAATATTGCAAGCGAATCGGCGTTCACTAAAATCACACAGGTTAATACCGGCGCTAACAGTTACATAGGCGCGGCCGTCCGGTCAAGCCCTCCAAATTTTCTGAAAGCCAATTTGGATCAAATTCGCTTTTTTGCAGGACGAGATACTATTTTTGATTACGTCCAACATCTGCAGATCGCGTCAAAATCAAAATCACGAAAAAATAAGCCGGACATACCGCAATATTTCACGTTATTACAGAACTACCCAAACCCTTTTAATGCGTCAACCAAAATTTCGTTTATCCTTGAAAAAAGCGGATACGTGGAACTTAAGATATACGACTTGTTAGGAAATACGGTGCGCACCTTATACGACGGTGTAAAAGAGGAAGGAACACACGAACTGTATTGGGATGGTATGGATTTCAAATCCATCACAGTGCCCAGCGGTATCTATTTTATGAGGTTGTCATTCAATGGGTCTGTACAGACCAAGAAAATGATTCTGGTCAAATAATCACCTCGACACAAACTTGTACCCCACCCCGTGTATCGATAATATGTACTTCGGTTCTTTTGGATTTAACTCAAAATAATTTCTTAATTTAACAATAAAATTATCGATCGTACGTGTCGAGGGAATGGTATCATAGCCCCAAACCTTGGTCAATATTTCTTCGCGCGTTACCACTTGTCCTTCCTTCTCGATGAGCAGCTTTAGTAACATGCATTCCTTTTTTGTCAGACGTATGGTTTCGTTGTCTACCACCGCTTCGTAATTTTCAAAGTTGATGGTATTCGAACCAAAACTGTATTGTACGACCTCATCCGCCAAACTCTTCTGACCTCTGCGTACAAGCGCCTTCACACGCAACAAGAACTCATCCAAACTGAACGGTTTTCCAAGATAATCGTCCGCCCCTAACTTTAGCCCCTCAATACGGTCTTTTTCTTCATGTTTTGCAGTAAGAAAAAGAATCGGTGTTTCCTTGTCCTTTTTTCGTATTGAGTTGCATACTTCGTAACCGCTTAGTTTTGGCAGCATCACATCCAAAACTATCAATTGATACATATTACTCTGATACTTTAAAAGAGCTTCTTCACCGGTTTTAGCCCAGACAACTACAAAATCACTTTCAAGATTAAAAATCAGAGATTCAGCTATATTTTTTTCATCTTCGACTAACAGTATTTTTTGTTTCATAAATCCGATTATGTTGTTAATGATTAATCAAAAGAGGTATTCGAATCTGGAATTGAGCGCCAACGCCGGATTCAGGAAGATTTACGAAAATCTTACCTTGATGCGCTTCGGTTATTTTCTTGACGAGATACAAGCCAATGCCGGTACCTTTGGTGTTCCGTGTTAGTTCATTCCCCGCCCGATAGAATCGATCAAAAATATACGTCAGATCCTCCTTATCGATACCCGGGCCGTTGTCTTCAATTTCGAAGATCATGTCCTTATTGTCATGATATAATTTGATTAAAATACGTTTAGGAGTGACCGAATATTTGACCGCATTCTCAATTAAATTATTGAAAACCGAAAGTAAAGCATGATGGTCGCCCATCACTGCGATTTTCTCATCGAGCGTTGCCGTCATATCAATTTCTTCATCTTCCGCATACGATTTTATTTTTTTAATACAAGGATTTAATATGTTAAAAACTACAAGAGGTTGCATTTCAAAATGGAATTCGCCCCTCTCAAGACGGGCTGCTTCCAAAACATTTTCTACCAATCGCTCAAGCCGTTCTACATCATACAACGAATGTTCAAAAAACTGTTTTTGTTTATCTGCCGGGACCGGCCTTGACAAAAGCGTTTGCAAATATAGTTTTATTGACGCCAGAGGCGACTTCAGTTCATGAGTAATACTGAGAATAAAATTTTTTTGCTGTGATTCTAGTCTAATCTCTTTTTTAAGAATAACAAACATAAAATATACGCCCAGAAGGACCATCAATGAAAAGAAGATGCCTTCCGAAATGAACATGATGGTTTTGCGTTCCGTTTTGTCGATAAGTTCATTTAGAAATTCCGTTTTAGGTCGAATTAGAATCGGCAATTTAAGGACTCGTGAGGGCCCAAAACTATAAACTGCCTTGAGGTCTGTGCGGGGCAGTTGTTCTACCGTCAAATCAGGATGACGGCTGGACATCCATTTATTCAATTCTCCGTAGACAATTGTTGAGGCGACTATCGTTCCGTCCGTATCTTTATAGAAAACGGTATCGCTGACGCAATAAAACGTACTATAATATTGATTTCCAACGAGTATCTCCGGAACAGACTCAAGCGGCCGCGACCCAATAGTTTCGCGGTGAACCTCCATATTGTGAATCACGACCTGCTCATATTCGCGATTCAGCTCATTAACCGCCTTCTGCACGCGTACTGATAAGACCGCCTGATGTAATTGAAATAAAACGGTATTCTGCTGAACCTGATAATATATCCACCAGAATATCTGCGCTAAGCAAATGACGACAATCACCGTAAAAATAATGACCGGAATACGGTCAACAAATTTAGTTTTATTAGATTGCTTGAAAGACATTACAATTCCATTTCATTGATTAGGTTTACCTGCAATAAGTATCTCATAGGCTTCTTTAATCTCTCTGAATCGTTCATCCCCGGCAATACCTAATTCTCCGGACGTATTCATATCTGGATGATAGATCATACTGAGCTTTCGGTAAACCGATTTGATTTGTTCCAATGTGGCGTCCTCTTTTACACCGAGTATTTCATAGTAATTTTTTTTACGTTTTGGGCGGGAAACGGGATCAAACTCGTCGCCCAGGCGCAGGGCTTCACTTACAAATTCTTTGATCTGCAATATCTGGTGCGTGATTTCCTCGATCTGTATCTGTCCATTGTTAAAACCATTTTTTAATATTTCTAATTCAGCTTTGAAATCTATTACCGCAATAATGATATCCGCACTGGTGTTGCTGGTTAGCGCCTCGATAATCAGTTTTTCCGTTTCATCGATCAAACATAGTACTTTATCATCTTTTTCAGCCTGCAGCTGTTCGTGCAACTTCTTTAGCGATGATTGTATATCTTCGGCAATTTCTTTGGCAAGAACAAACTGTTTATGAATCAATGCATCCTGGGCGCGCTCAAGATAGAATGAAAACTCTTTTATTTCATCTTCAAATCTTTCGGCTATTTCACTGTGGGCTTGTCTTTGCATCTCCACTTCGGCATTTGACAATGCCAGATGCGCGTCCTTGCGAATTTGTTTAAATTTTTCAGCTTCGTCTCTGGCGCGTACAGCATGGCGCGCTGCTTCATTGCATAGCGCCTCACAGCTATCAAACTGGTTAGTTGCAAATGCCTGTTTAGCTTCATTCAATTTCACGACTGCATCGGTAAAATATTCGTTCGCATATTTTTCCGCATCGGAAGCCCGGGCCAATTCTACCTGTTCCTCCGAGTCGTTTAACCACCATAATACCTGTCTTTTTATTTCACCTGTTTGAATACGTTTTTTCCACCAGAGCCCGAAAACAAAAACACCGATGAGTCCAAAGCTGAACATAAAAAGGGTCTTCAATTGGCTTAGCTGGGCTTCATCGTCAATTAAAGCCTTGAGTTCCAGAATCTCTGAATTGTCGGGATCGTATTTTAAAGCCGCTGTCAGGTAGTTATCAGCAACGCGAAAATTACCCGCATCATAATCCATTTTTGCGCTCTGAAGATAGTTTCGCGCCATTTCAGAACCGGCTTTTTTGAATAATGTTTTCCCTTCCGTATCACTCTTGTCAATTGAAAGTATTTCTTGAGCTGACTGATATGCCAAATACCAATTCTCACGCGCAAGATCTTTCGTTGCCTGTGTTTTAAGGTAATCTAATCTTCTTTTTTTTTCGATCCTCGTATTGTCATAATGAGCTCCGATCGAAACGTCATCCTCGCCCTTTCGATAAAGTTGAGACGAAGTAGCGATCTTAAAATTCTGTTCGTCCGGATTCAGAAAAAAAGGATCTACATTCATGTCGGTCGAATGGGCAAAAACACCTATATAATTAGAATCATTGTTCCACAAATTATTTTTTAACAATTCAATACTTTTACTTTCTTTAACACCAATTCCGAATACATTTAATGCGCATATATTATTTATCAGCGATATGGCGGACGTATTTCGTATTAAAATGCCATAACCTGAAACAAAATTGTCAGCTGCTGACTTGTCTGCGACTCCTGTTCCGTTCTTTACGATGGTATTATTCCGAACTAAGGGACTGGCATTATTGTCGATCATAATACCGTTTTTTTTGTTTTGGTATATATAATTACCCAGCACTTTGTTTGTAGAATTTGTAGTGACGGTAATCCCATTACCCCCATTTTCTTTAATTATGTTTTTTTCAATAGTTGGCGAAGCATTGGTACCAATGAATATTCCATCCGACTGATTTTCAGATATAACGCAGTCAATGATATACCCATGGCTTTTTTCCATGACGACAATGCCATTTCTTATGTTTCCTCTAAAACTGGACTGGCGTATGTTGACCGAACTGCTGCTGAGTATTTCAATTCCGTTTCCGCCGTTCATAAACGAACAATTTTCAATAAAAAATGTCGAATACTTTGAATACAGTAACGGCCGATTTGCCGGTTTAGAAAATGTTACCGACATATTTGCAATTTTCCCGCCGCCAAGGTTATAAGCTTCTATCACAGATGTGCTCCCATCTGTCTGTATTATGGTCTTGCCTATTCCATCTCCGTCCAGATTCACAAAATTTTTCAGTAAGATTTTTTCATTGTATACACCGGCTTTGATCTTAATCGTGGCATTAAATTCAGCTTGATCTATGGCTTGCTGAATGGACGTATATTTTCCGCTTCCATCCAGAGCGACCGTTGCGTATTTTTGTCTGTCTGCCTTTTTGGAACCGCGGCGAACTTGCGCAAAGCTCAGGTTCTGAAGATGGAAAATGAATAGCAATAAAAGAAAGAAGTATAGTTTTATTTTTTGCATTTTATTTTAAATAAGCATGTAAACTGAATGTATTCGATTTTAATATTTTTTGCACGGTTTTTGTTTAAAAAATCAAATGCATACTAAAAAACCTTGCCCGCACAAACGAACAAGGTTTCAGTCAACTCCTAATGATTTTCAATTCTATTGTATATTAAATCGTTTTTCTGAAGGGCCATTTTCGAGGTTCAGTACTCCACGCGGACAAACGGCCGAGCACACTCCGCATCCGACGCACGAAGCACGGACAATATTTTCACCCCGTTGCGCATAGGCGCGGACATCTATTCCCATTTCGCAGTACGTAGAACAATTGCCGCAGGAAATACATTGGCTGCCGTTTGTTGTGATTCGAAACCGAGAATAATATTTCTGTAGAATCCCAAGAATGGCGGCCATAGGACAACCAAAGCGACACCAGACGCGACTTCCCATAATTGGGTAAAATCCTGTTCCTATGACTCCTGAGAAGACAGACCCAATTAGAAATCCATACCACGATGCAAAATTTCCGGATAAATTCCCTAGAATAGTTCCGCTAAAATATGAATTTAACCAAAGTAAGGACGTGGTTACAGTCACAAAAATCAAAACAGAATAGATCAAGATCCGTTCAATTTTCCACGCTCTTAAGGACTTGTCAGACAATTGCCGAAATGGATCGCCAAGCGTTTCGGCTAATCCTCCACACCCGCAGACCCAGGAACAATACCAGCGCTTTCCAAAAAAATAGGTCAGCACCGGAGTTGCGATGAAAGTCATAATAACACCCCAGAAAATCATAAAAATACCAAGCCCTCCCGGGTGAGCTAACAGATTCTGAAAGTCGCTTGGCCACAGTGAATAAGGTCGAAGCGGCCAAAAATAGGTAAAATAGAAACCGGGCTGGTTTAACAATTCAAGCAATGAGGGGATAATAAACGCAAAACCCAATTGAAAGAACATAACCGAGGAAGTCCGAAGAATCTGATAACGACTATGGCGGTATTTTACGATCATTCGGGTTCCCATAATGAGAACGGCCAGCGTATAGAAAGTCCCATACAAAAACCATTGATCCGCTGTTTTACCACGCAGGATAAGGCTGAGAGGGTCAACCAACCTAATCCAGTTCGAAATCAGATGAGGGAACCAGTACAACACGATATAAAAGCCGGTAAAGAGAATGCCAATTATCCACGCAATTGCGCCTCGTGACATTGCCGAACTGAAAAAAATATTATTATTTCTGATTCCGGCTGGAGATTTTTTGAGCTGCGGGACTATGTACATAAGTCCACCGACGACAGAGAAACCGAAGCTAAGAAAAAAGAATAATGCTGGATTTGCATTTGAAGCGCCCGTCAAACATACAAATAACATCAACAGACCAAAACCAAAAACTCCCAGTCCTGCCTTCATTGTTACGTTCATATCCTGATGAACGTTTTGAGATAAAGACATGGATATATCCGCAGATCCGTTCATCGACACGTGTTGCACATGATCTCCTTACATATAATTTGAATCATAGTGGCGTTATATCAAATGGGTATCCATTAGACCGCAAAGCTGGCTAGGCCGCGCCTTTTCTTAAGCGTTATGGGCTTCTGTGGATTTTGTTCATTAAACAATTCGACAATATTCTCTTCAAACTGCATAAAAAATTCAGGATCAAAATTAGCCTCACCTAAATTCTCCAATACATATTCGAGAGGCTTTTTTTCGCGTATCCAATGTTCACATACATTCTGACGAAATCGAATACCAAAAAGATTAAACCCAATTACCGAATAATCATTGGTAGAATAAACGATCCGAATCGCATGTTTCCCTGCCGGATGCTGCCAATATAATGACTGCTCACCTTCAATCGGTACATTGCTGACAAATCCATACGTCTGGTATTCAATATCAAAGAATTTTGCGGAATTGAACCATATACCTCTTTCATAAGGCGTTCTTTCTCCGCAAACGGTTTTGGCGAGCGCCTCACCATGCATTCTCCCTGTATACCATAATTGCTCGATCTTGGGGTGACGCGGCTTTGGAGCCCTGAATTCAACACAATCCCCGGCTGCATAGACATTGCTTATATTAGTCTCCAGAAATTCATTTACAAGAACCCCGCGATTCGTTTCAATTTTTGAATTCTTTACAACATCAATATTTGGAGAAACCCCCGCAGTCAAGCCAACAAACTGGCATGAAATTTCCTCATCTCGGCTGGTGATAACTGAGTTAACTCGTCCGTTATCGCCAGGCACAATTTTTTTTAATTCGGTAGACAGGCGTAAATCTATTCCGTGTTCAACAATATGATTCCCGATAAGCAACGCTTCTTCTTTGGGTAAAATGTTATCCCAATAAAATGTTTCGCGGACCAAAAAAGTAACAGGAATTTTTCTGCTATTCAGCATTTCCGCCATTTCGATACCTATGAGCCCGCCACCAACGATAACCGCGCGACTAATATCTTTAGTATTACGTTCCATGAGATCTAAATCAGGCTTAGAATACAGGCCTTGCACCGCTTCTAGGTCCTGTCCAGGCCAGCCGAACTTATTGCTTTTTGAGCCTGATGCAATTACAAGCGTGTCATATTGAATCAACTGTCCATCATTTAATTTAAGCCTCTGCTCATCGGTGTTGATAGACTCTACAAAACCCTTTATAAGGGTTAAATTATTCTTAGCCCAGAACCAATCCTCATAAGGCTTTGTATGTTCATATTTCATGTGGCCCATATAAATATACATAAGAGCTGTACGAGAAAAAAAATGCTCCGTTTCTCCAGAAATGATAGTTATTTTCGTGTCCGATCTTTTACGAACATTTCTGGCAGTTGTAATACCGGCAATACCATTACCGATGATAACTAAATGTGACATGCGTCATCTCTGATTTGAAACAATAATGTTCCGGGTTGATTAAGAATATATATTATTTTGCAGGATACGATTAGTGTGTAAATGAGTAGTCCAAGTCATCAATGCGTTTTTTACGTTTACGCATCTGATGTTTGCGCTGGCTTGGGCTTGTATAGTTCGATTTTTCAATGAAGGTTTGGATGATGCGGGCTTTTCGGCACTCGGTTTCAAACCGTCGAATTGCTTTTTCTATTGGTTCGTTTTTTTTAACGATTGTAGAAAGCATGTGCCGCCTCCGGGAAAGTTTTAGAGTAGTATTTGACTATAAAAACTCCTGTGACCATTTTTTATTCCCGGTGTAAATACTTTATTTCCGTTAAGGAAATCTTTCTTATTTTAAAAGAATCATCTTTTTTGTTTTGGAATAAGGGCCTGCTTTGACTCGGTATAAATATATACCGGATGACAGCGTTTTACCAAAATTATCCCTTCCATCCCATGCAACTTGATGGTAGCCGGGACTAAATTCCTTCTTGATTACCGTCCTAACTTCCTGCCCGAGTATATTATAAATTTTTAAAGTTACTTCTGATTTGGCCCAAATTCCAAAACGAATAAGCGTTTCAGGGTTAAACGGATTGGGATAATTTTGTTCTAAACTCAGGCGCACCGGCACTGCAGGCACAACTTCGATATCAAAAGTTTTTTCGTCAAAACCCAGCGTGTTTGCCGCACGAACCATTACGCGATGATGCCCTATCTGTTCTGATGTTGGAATCCATTGTATACGCCCGGAGTTTGAATTTAAAAACATGTTCGAGGGACCTTCTGTGATGGAGAATAGCGGAGATGGGTTTCCCGATGCAATAACATACAGCGCAAATAACGAGTCTGCGAACACGGTCTGATTCGTTATTGCACTTATGATTGGCGCCTGGTTTCCGGCTTCATAAAACTCAATACCTCCTCTAATATTTCCCATTAGCAAATCCAGATCGCCATCCTTATCCATATCAATAAATCTTGGCACGGCGTTTTGGGTTGCTTTGAGTGATTGATATAACTCACTATTATCAAGGAAAAGCGGGGTTCCATCGCTGCCGATGTTTTCATAATATGACATATGGCCGTCCTTAAAACCCACAAAGAAATCAAGATCACCATCCGCATCGGAGTCAATAATTTCAGGAACCGACTCGGCTTTTCCGCTACCGATACCAAGATAGTCTAAAACGGGAGCCGCGAACTCCGGTGCGGAAGATGTTCCCGCGTTTTTAAAATAATTAATAGTACCGTCCTCTTCTCCTACAAAAAGATCAAAATCACCATCGTGGTCGATATCAGCGAAATGAGGGGCGCTGTAGTTGCCAACATCGATTCCATGATAAAAACTATCTGTCAACTCAAAAACGGGATTTACTGCATTTCCGTTATTTCTAAAGTAAAATATTTTACCGGAAAAACTCCCTGAAAAACAATCCTGGTCGCTGTCGTTATCTATATCTATAAATGACGGAGACGAAATAAATTCATCAACCGGGAATGGCACCCTGATCGTCGTGTCGAGTGATAATTTAATAATATTGCCAGTCAACGTAACATTTCTATAAAAAACGATTCCCCCCTGATAGCTTCCGATAAATAAGTCATCGTCGCCGTCCGCATCAATATCGGCCAAAACAGGATGCGATGATCTGCCGACGTCTATTCCATCAAGGTAATTCTTGGTAATCAGATCGAATTGCAGCGAACCTGCCGTTCTACGTTTAGCTAACGAATTATTTTTAAAAAACCAAAAATTATCCTTCTCTCGATCTTTAAATAACACATTCACAAAAAGGTCTTCATCACCGTCCCCGTCTATGTCGGCGAATGCCGGAACATTGAATCCTTGAGTATTCAGGATAGCATTTGGAAAAGCGGATGATGTAATTTCCGGAAAATCCGGTGTGAATTTGTTTCCCTTATTTTCAAGATAATACATTCCGACACTAAAAAAATCACCCCAAATAATGTCCGGATCAGTATCCTTATCGACATCCGAAAAAACGATTCCGCTTGCTCCGTGGCGCTGAACCGACGTAGCCTTTGCACCTGAGATGATGAGAATGTTTTCAAAATTATCCGTTACGAACCGGAAAATGTAGTTAGAAGCAGTTCCAATATTCTCGTAAAAACCAAGTGACCCCACGCTTCGCCCTGTAAAGAAATCAAAATCCCCGTCGGCATCGATATCGGAAAAAAAAGGAATGCTCTGATTTTCAGTTATGATGGCGTTGCCGGATGAATCGGTAACTACCTCATCTTTTAGAATAAACACGGGGTGAACGAGTCCGCCTGTATTCTCGTACAAACGCATCGCGGCAGATGGCCCGGCCGCAAAAATATCCTTATCGCCGTCTCCGTCAATATCAACAAAACGGCACCAATTCCCGACATTCAGCGAATCAAAATAATCCGTAACCAATACAAACTTTGCACCGTCATTTTCATAATATGACAATCTTCCGTCGATCTGCGTTATAAAAAGGTCAAGATCCAGATCGCCATCATAGTCTATAAAATCGGATTTGGGAACGTAAGTTCCTCCAAAAAAATCATGGGGAAGCCGGTGTTCGTAATGCTCCACAACGAAAGGATTAATTTTTTTGACAAAACTCTGACTGAGGGTATTGCGTGGGATTAAAATAGAGAATAATAATAGACCGAATAGATGAGTAAATTTCATCCCTGATTTATTTTTTTAACAGACGTGTTTTTATTTCTTTACCAAGATTCAAAAAAAGTAACGGTAGAAAAATAATTGCACTGCCATACTTTACGGTATCCGGCACAATTTCTGAAGCGCTTCCCATACTGACAACCATTTCAATGCCAAAATAAGCGTAAATTGTGTTCAGAATAAATCCCAATAGGAGCGCCGCAACGGCTATGGAAGAAATATACGAAATGATAGATCGTGTCCCTAAGGTACTCTTAACCACGCTCATCGTCGATATGTTGGTAGCGGGCCCGGCAAGTAGAAATACGAGCGCCGCGCCCGGAGAGATCCCTTTCATAATTAAAGCGGCGGCAATCGGCGTTGATGCGCTGGCACAAACATACAGAGGTATTCCAATTACCAGCATAATAAACATGGTCAACGTATCGTTATGGAAATAAGTCGAAAAAAAATCTTCAGGAATCGCAACTGAAATGATTGCCGAAATGACCATTCCTATCAATAAATAATACGCAATATCACCCAGCAAGTCCGTAAAGGCATAATATATTCCGTTCCTCAATCTTGTATAAAAACTCACTGTTGTTTCAGAAACAACATTCGGCTCATGACAATGGCAGTGATCATCTTCACAAACGGCTGCCGATGCCGCGCCATCGGCAGTTTTGACATGCAATCCTTTGTGGTCATTTTTAGAATGAAAATTTTCGGCTATCCCGGCGATAAAAGCAGTCACAAAAGCCGCTATCGGTCTGAATACCGTCATTAAGGGATCCAACATGGCATATGATATCGCAACTGAGTCGATACCTGTTTCCGGAGCGGAAACCAGAAAACTAACGGTCGCTCCTTTACTTGCGCCGTTCTTATGCAACGATACCGCCATTGGAATAACACTGCAAGAACATAGCGGCAACGGAGTACCTATAAACGAAGCTCTCAATACAGAAGACATGTTCGGCTGACCCACATAGCGAACAATCGTTTCAGCGCGAACAAACCCTTTAACAATACCTGCGCATAAAAAGCCAGCCAGCAAATAGAACGAAGCATCTACCAACGTGTGAAAGATCGATAGTGCCATTTCCAGCGCATATGATATGGCTAATTCCATAGTAATCTATTTACGTTCCTCTATATGGTCCGTGGCCTGTTTTAATAAATTTTCAATGTGGTGATCGTCCAGACTGTAATAAGTCATTTTTCCATCACGGCGAAATCTTACCAATCTAAGATTACGCATCAACCTGAGATGGTGTGAGACTGCCGACTTAGTAATACCTAAGAAGTTGGCAATGTCACAAACGCACAATTCCGTCTCTATTAAGGCCAGAACAACTTTCAGCCGCGTGGTATCGCCAAGAATCGAGAAAACTTCACTTAGTTGGTATAATTCACTATCGGGTCGCATTTTCTTGCGCAACACTTTGATCTTTTTTGCGTCAAAGAAGTCAACTTCACACACGTCCATCGATTCCGATTTTTCAAGATCAAGGCGCTTTGTGTTTTTTTCTCGTGTGTGCATGATATGACAAACAATTAAACAATCATTTAACTGTTAAATACAAAAAATCTGTCGTGATGTCAAGTGTTACGAATCCCGCTGAAATAAATCTTGCATTTATCTCGCTCCGGTTATATATTCGCCTTTGCAAAAATGATACGCACCCGTAGCTCAATTGGATAGAGCATCTGACTACGGATCAGAAGGTTTGGGGTTCAAATCCCTACGGGTGTACAAACTAAAACCCTTTGACCTCAAAGGGTTTTTTAATTCCGTCCTTGTTATTATGGAACCAATACTTGTAGTAATTCCAGCATACAATTCCGAGTCTTCATTAGGAAATGTGATTGCTAAGATTCGTCATCACCTGACAGCTTCTGGATACCCGTATGATATTTTGGTAATAAATGACGGCTCTACAGATCTGACCGCAGGGATAGCAACAGGGCTCGGCGTTTTACTTGTAAATCACGCTGAGAATCTGGGAAAAGGAGCAGCGTTAAAATCAGCTTTCCAATACGCCGACAAAAATAAATATGCTGTGATAGCTACTATAGATGCAGATCTTCAGCATGATCCGTCTTCACTACCTTCAATGTTATCTCTATTTATGTCCGGTAACTACGACCTTATAATCGGAGCTAGACAGTTCAAGGCAAATAAAATGTCGCTGAGCCGAATTATTTCGAATCGCCTTACCAGCCGGCTGATATCTATGCGCGCCAAACAACCCATACTTGACAGCCAATCCGGTTATAGAATTATACGAACGTCGGCAATTAAAAATATTACTATTAGAACGTCACGATTTGAAACTGAATCGGAAATATTAATACGTTTAGCGCAAAATCACTGCCGAATTGGGTTTTTCCCGATTGATACCCTATACGCCGGGGAGAAGAGCCATATTCGACATATACAGGATACATTGCGCTTTATCAAAATGTATTTTCACACAATTTTTAATTAACCCAGTCAAAGGGCACGCAGAATGGAACTACTGAAGGATTTAATTGACATTGTTCTACACTTAGATTCTCACCTGGCAGAACTCATAGCCAACTATGGAGCATGGACTTATGCTATTTTATTTTTAATTATTTTTTGTGAGACTGGATTAGTCATATTCCCTATACTTCCCGGTGATTCATTGCTATTTGCGGCCGGAGCCTTAGCTGCAACGACAGAATTGGACGTACATACACTAGCAGTCCTGCTGACTGCGGCCGCTGTGCTTGGAGATTCGGTGAATTACGCTATCGGTAAAAGAATAGGTCCAAAAGTATTTCATTATGAAGATTCTAAATTCTTTAACAAACAACATCTTATACGCACACATGAGTTTTATGAACGATACGGAGGCGTGACGATTATTGTGGCGCGTTTTATTCCTATCATCCGAACTTTTGCACCCTTTGTTGCCGGAATAGGAGCCATGACTTACTCAAAATTTATACTATATAATATTTTCGGTGGAATTTTTTGGATCGTTTCATTATTGTACGCGGGCTACTTTTTTGGAAACATCCCGATAGTAAAGGACAACTTTTCTCTCGTGATCCTTGCCATTATTTTTATTTCTATTCTGCCGGGACTCGTTGCCTATTTGCAAGCAAAGATAAAAAGAGAATAACGAAGGCAATTACTCACGTTAATACTTGTAAGCAATTTTCATTGAGGCGAAACCTCACCCTCACAGCGAATCGCCTCTAATTAATTTTGTAAAATTGTATAAAAAAGAAAACCCCGTAAGAAAAATCTTACGGGGTTTTTTGTAATCAATTATTCTTAAGGCTATTTGAGCATGATCATCTTGCGGGTCTGCGTGAATTTATCTTTACCGTCAGCTGAAACGGCCGTTAATCGATAAATGTAGATACCGCTGGCAACCGATTGATTGTATTTATTCAATCCGTTCCATACCGCTTGTTGGAACCCGGCATCCATACGGCGATCAACTAACGTCACGACTTCCTGCCCGAGAATATTATACACCTTCAGAGATACTTTTGCCGACACGGGTAATCTGAATTTGATTGTCGTTTCAGGATTAAACGGATTCGGCGCGTTGGGCTCTAAGGTAAATTTATTCGGTAATTCCACCGTGACGGTCACGTCATTGTGGTATGTAACGCTTCCATCAAAAGCAACGTCTGCCAGCCGGTAGAGATAGGTCTTACCTAATTCTACAGAATAATCAATCTCACTGTAATCCGTAGCCGAACTAGTTGAGCCTTGGCCTTCAACCGTCATAATGGATTGGAATGCTTGATTCTTACTGAGATCGGCTGAAACCTCTTTTCGTTCTATAAACCAGTAGGCATTGTCAAGTTCACTCTCTGTTCTCCACACGAGCCGCACTTTGTTTTCATACGGAACTGCTTTGAACTTGCCGCTTAATAAGACCGGCACACTATTGTCCGGACTTAGCGTTCCATAAGCATAATAGGTTCCTGTTCCGGAAGAATTTGTAAACAGAATGTTAGCATTACCGCCTGAATCACGCCCGGCAGGAGATATCGTTTGGTAACCGGCACCAACAAGTGTGGTCCAGTTTAAACTATCTGCTGAACGCATCACCCGGATGCTGTCCGGCTTACTTACACCTTCAATATCACCACCGATACCAACATTCGTTTTTATACTTATGCGTACTGTATCGGACGTAGCATTAAAAACCAACCCGCTATCAATTGAGATTCGATAAAAGCGAGCAGTCGATATGGCATTGATATCAGCGGGTTTAGATGAAACTGTCACGCCCCTGGGTATGATCTCGACCCGAACTCTTGTTCTTGAAGCAGCTGTTGAACCCGTAACTCTCACCGGTCGATAGAAACTTCCGTTTCCAACTTCGAAATTTCTTCCAACATTATTAGTCGAAGCCGGGAACGTGATAGCCATTTTGCCGTCAACATAGGACGTTGAATCGCCCCCTGATATCGGAGTAATGGCGCTATTCATTAATCGCATGATATTGTTTCCCATGCGAATGATTCCCTTAGTGAGGGTCAACGTACGAGTAAGTTGTAAGCTATCGTTAGTTCCGGTAACAACCACTTTCGCTCCGGCAGCCGTCCTATTAATTGAAAAATCTCTAAACGATCTGGCCACGGCGCCGCTGGCAAATCTTAGCGTATCGTTAACCGTTGTGCCGCTCATACTGAGATCAGTCGAGTCGGATGACGTGATCGTGCCGGTACCGCCCGGATAAGTTATATTTCCTCCTAAGACCCACCGATTTCCTCGTCCCAACGACAAATTATTTCCAGCATTAATTGTCAGTACATTCTGGACGGTATCCAATTGCTGAAATACCCCCGGCGTTCCGCTGTAAATAAACGAAACACCGGCACTGTTGTTGATAGTTAGATTGTAGAAACTGGCAGTGCCGCCCGCAGCAGTGGCTCTTGTAATTCGCTGCAAAGAGGAACCGTTAAATGTAACCGTGTTCGTACCCAGCGTGAGGAGGCTTCTTGTATTATGCACTAGATGGAGGTGCCCGCCAAGTGTAATATTATAATTGCTCAGACCGGTATACAGATTATTAAAATCGCCAATAGCCAAAGAATCTCTTACATTAATATTTCCTGCCAGAGTTCTTGTTCGTGTTGCTGCCGTCGCAAGAAACTGAAGTCGACCGTAATTGTATCCATTCAGCGCGCTGACAGTCGTTGTGCCATTAAAATCATATAGAGCTTTGCTCGTCGTATTAAGATCATATACATTATAACTAGCCGGGAAATTAGCTGCACCAGAAACACGCAAAACCGTTCCTGCCGCCATGGTCAGCGAATCTCCCACACCGCCGTTGTGGTTTGCTGTAAATGTGCCCATACTTACCTGGCCGCCTAAGATTCTCATCGTGCCGTTAACCGTGATATTCGCCCCGATCGTCTTTGTCGTGTTGTTTGCAAATACCACATCATTAAAAGTTGTCGTTTGCCCATTAGGTATCGTATAGTTCGATGAACCGGCAAAAATAACTGTTCCACTGTCTTTCGCAACAAAAGTTGTGTACGTTCCGGTTGGCAACACCGGTGTTGCCGATGTGTTATCAAGTATAATGGTACCAACTCCGGATACATTTCCAAAGTCATTGGTAGCTGTATTCTGAATAAGAACGGTTCCTGCTCCAGGTGTAGATCCTCCATACTGGTCAAACGTTACAGCCAAGACCGTTCGGCCCGACAGGCCAGTCGGAATTGTAACCGTTTTACTGTCTCCGATTACCACAGGGGTTTGGCCATTCGGTAGAAATAACGCAGTCGGACCTCCATAGCTCCCGGTGGCCCATGTGGTCAGGGTTTGCCAATTACCGTTGGCTCTGCTATAAAATACAGTCGGAGTACCATAAGCCGCATCCTCGCCTGCCGTGTACTCTGCCGCTATTACTGCTGAATCCGGATTAAAAATCGTGATGCTGTCGCCCGCAGTGCTAATACTGGATGTCGGCTTTGTCCATGTAAATGGAATAAAATAGCCGCCAATATAGCTGGCTTCGGTCCCTAAAGGAGTAATGCCGGAACCGTAAACATAATAATGTTGCGCAGCCGCATCAGCAGCAAGACCGGTCTTGGTAACTTTCCAATAATAAGGCAAAGCAATAGAACCATCAGCCAAGTTCGGATGCGCTGAATTCACCGGTATAACTGTTATGGTGCCCGCGGCCGGAGTTGTTCCCGCATTGGTAATTCGAATCGTTGCCGGAGTGTAATTGGCTCCCGTTCCTACAGGAAATCTGAAACCATGCGTGCTTGCCGGATAAGCTTTAGTCACACCCAAATCGCCCACCAGGCCGCCCGTTTGAATCATTCGCGTAGCACCAAAGGCTCCTTGAATGGCCGCAACATCCGTCTCATTTAGAACGAGTGAATTAGCTCCGATAGCCAAAACCCCGTTCGACAGTGTCAAAACGCTGTCAACGGTCAAGACACCTGAGGCTAATGTGATATTACCAAATGTATTATCCAGCGTTAGATTATTAAATATCGTCGATCCGGTTATACTTTGCGCTACAGTCGTACTTGCAAATGTCACGAGACGTTTATTGGTGATCGCATCAAATTTTCCTGCCGTCATCGTCCAATTACCTGCGACGGTCAAATCCGTGCTTGCGCCTAACATAACAGTATCGCTTGGCGACGAAGTATTATTGATAGTGACATTATTAAAAGTTGATGTTCCGGTAATGGTCTGTTTACCGGCATTACCGTCAAAAACAACCGTTGTTGTACCGGTGCCAACTCCAGTCGAGAATGTCCCGGAAGTACGTGTGAAATTCCCACCAATTAGGAAATCGCGGTTAGCTGCGCCGCCGCCATTCGCAGTACGGAATGTCCCGCCAATATTCAATGTAAAATTATTACGAATGTCAATTCGGTCATCTAATGATACATTGCCCGTAAATCCAGCGCATGGGCCAACTGTCAGGTTGTACATCCTGACGGTGTCAACTGCTCCTGCGGCGCTCATCAAATAATTATTGGCCGTTACCAAGCTCGGATCAAGAAGGTGAATCGTGCCTCCACTGATCCTTTGAACAGCCAATGCCCCAATATCAATAATAGCCTGATTATTAACAGCTCTTCGCAAAGCAAGGACCCCGCCTGACATCTGAAAAACGCTCGCCGCATTACTTGCGACTTGAAATGTCGCGCCCGCAGCAACGGTAGTGTATCGCCCAACAATAACAGAATCACCGGACTGAATGTAAGAGAATATAGTTCCTGTTGCAGGCCTTAAGGCTCCGGATACACGCAGAACTCCCGTCCCGATCACTTCAACGCCCGCAGCGGTGGAATCATAAAAGATAGAACTCGATATGGAAGTGCTCGTTCCGATGTTTAACGACCCTGCAGATATCTTTAATTGGCCTTTAAGATTTAAATTATCACCGGTTCCGCTTAGCTGTGCTGACCCGCCTGCAATCCATAATCTTGTTCCGCCCAGAATCGGGAAATCTCCGCCACCGGTACTAAGGTCAAGAATCGGGCTTGTACCCTGGCTCGTTAGTTTAAATGTGCCTCTTAACAGACGCAGTGGTTTGTCTGTGCCGCCGGCAGAGCCAGAAATGGTAAACCTATTGATATTAACGTCCAATATGTTGGATGTGTCGGCTGAAACGCCAGTGCCTTTATTAACGATAAGAGTTTCAAAATCGGTTGTGTCGGCTGTCGTGCCTGAAATAGATGCGCTTGAGTTTCCAGTAAACGTAACATTTGCAAACCTGCCGCCAGCGACACTCATATCAAATATCCCATTATTAACGAGATTACCACTGACTGTCACGCCGTTTGCAACAACGGTCCCCGCAGCAGTCACCACAAACTTGGCGCCGGAATTAATCGTAACATTGCCGCCTACTGTAACTCCACGCGCATTGCCGTTTTGAAATCGCAAAACATCTCCAGATCCTTCTAATAATAGATTACCTGAAACTGAAAAACTACCATTCACTCCGGCGGAAGATAAAAGAACGGTAGTACCGCCGGTAATTGTAATGTTTCCTGATGGTATTACGTTTACATTTGGACCAGTCTTAACACCACCTCCCGAAAAAACAAGGTTCCTGTAAATACTAATAAGACCTGAAATCGTGTAAGATCCAGCTCCCCCATATTCCACAGTCCCGCCCGAAGAACCCAAAAACGACGTATAAGTCCCACTTGGAAAATTCCCGCTTTCTAAAGTAATCTTCCCATTCCCGGTCACGGTTCCGAAGTTGTTTCCTGTGGTTGCTAATACATTGACCACGCCGGAGTCAACCAAACTTGCACAACGTGTGTTACTATTGTCTACAGTTATTGAGTCGCCGGCTCGAATTTTGACCGGACTATTCGGTCCTGGAGCCGAAGTTGCAGCAGCGCCGCCATATCCCAAATTTGACCAAGTGGTGACTATCTCCCAGTGATCGCTTTGTCTGCTATAGTAAACCGTAACCAAACCAAAAGCGTCCGGTGCTCCTGAAATACTCGTTTGTCCCATGGTATAATTACCGTCAATTGCGTTGAGAAAAGTTCCATTGCCATTGAACGTAATTGTGTGTCCGGCCAATGAAACATTCGCTTGCGCCTCCGTAAACCAGGACGTCTCGGAAGCTACATATCTTCCCGGAACAAAATTTCTGAACGCATACGTCCCTGAATAAGTTGCCTCCAGCGTGTCTACATTTACCCAAGTATATGTATGAGTAGTTTGCGGGTTTAAGAATCCCGTGCTGGATACATTCCAAAAATAAACTAAGGCTGGAGCATAGGTGGGGGTATTTGTTTTTGTCGCCACAGTATCATCAACCGCTCTTATTGTAATAGCGCCGGCTAAACCTGTGGATGAAACATTTATAGCGGCCGGTGTATATTTACCTACTACGCCTATGGGCCAGGTGAAACTTGATGTGCCGGTGTAATATCTTGTCACGCCGCCTGCACCTAGAGATCCTGAAACCTGGATCATTTTTGATGTTCCGGGGGACGACACGGAAACTACGCCATTCGAACCCGATGTGTTTGATCCGAGTTCAAGCGCTTTGTCTCCTACAACCAATTTACCCGCGCTTAATACCAGCGTGTCTAACCGAAGAGAGTCTCCAAGCATTTCTAAGCTGTCGGCTGAATTTATCAATAGCGCATTGATGATACCGCGCCCATTTCCGTAGATATTTGCAGATGAGCCATTTAAGATGATACGTCCGGTTCCTACCTTATGACCTGAAAAAGACGCATTCTTGCTGGCAGTGATGTTCGTTCCGTTTGTATTTAAAAAACTTCCTTCGTTGATCATAATACTGTCGCCCAGTGTAAACGTCGTATGTAAGGTCAACGTGTCGTCGTAATTAAGATTGACTCTGAGCGACTTGGCTCCTGAACCGCTCCACTCCGCAGCCTGCGTCGTTTTAGTAACGCCTGCATATTCGATTAAATAGGCGTTGGTCCCTACGTTGGTACTTACTGTTAATATACCTGACGCATCGTCTCCATTTCGTACAATGCGTGAGCCGGTGGCCATAGTCAGCAAGTTCGTTGCCGCAAGTGTACCGCCGTTTAACTGCAGAGTTCCTCTTACAATATTGCTGGCTCCCTGCAAAGTTTTAGTTGTTCCTGAACCGGAAATAGTCAGATTGCCCCATCCGGTTGCCGCCGGGCAATTAACAAAGGCAGTACCGGTTGCTCCGTCATATTCTACCGTGCTGGCAATATCCAGCGTGTATGCACCGGCGCCTCCAAACGTTCCCGGGAAGTTATTCGCACCATTGGTGTTGCTGATTTTCAATACGCCTGTCGGGCCGATGTTAAAAGTGCCGGCGCCATCCCCAACGATAATATTAGTACCTATTCTGAGTTCACCTGCAGCTACATCGAAGCCGTCGTTAAAAGTGTAGGTCACTCCGGCGCCGTTTAGAACAACAAAACGATTAGATCCGGATGGATTGTTCACTTTAAAGGTTCCGTAGCTGTGTGAATTATTCAATGACATATCAAAACCTTCACTTGAACCCGTTCTGTTTTCAATTCCGTCTCCAAATTGAAGAGTACTGCCGGTGAGGTCCAACGGAGTGTTTGGCGTTGTAGAGCCGCTCAGTCGCGCTGCTGCAGATGGATCTCCCAAGAGCGTGAAGTTTATTGTAACGCCTGTACCTGTAACACCTTTTGGGTTTTTGAAAGTGATCGTGCCGCCGGTGATATTTACAATACCTCGCTGGAAATATAATAATGTTTGTTGGGCTAGAATTGCCGAGGTATCCGAGGGATTCAGATAGATATTACCGCCCGTCATGTGGAATCGGGCATTGGCATCGGCAACTGTCATTCGCCCGTTAATATTGAGCGTGCCGCCGGTAATATGAAGCGAGTCAAAAGCCGTCGTTGTACCAAGCGCTGGGTTATTGTCGTTGTTTCCCATATTAAAAGTAGCATTACCGTCGCCTAATGTAAATGCTCCGCCAGACAACTTGAAAATGGTCGGCGCCGTGGCGTTAGCGGGCCAAGTCACATTACCGGCGCTGTTGGCAAGAAGACCTACGCGGAAAGTTCCGTCCGACTGATAGAACTGTGCGCCGCTTCCAATCGTCAATGACCCTCCGATCAGAAAATCCGACGTCGCTCCGGAAATATAACCGATCGCATTAAAAGTCAGATTGCCTGAGGTTGTAGAACCAACCGAGACTGATGCGCCATTTTGAATACGCATTGTATCATCGACAACGCCGGCAGTGCCGATAGTCATGTTTAGTCCCGTAGGCGTCAAAACAACGGTCGCGTTGTCAACGGTCCATGATCCGGTAATTTCATTTGCAGAAGAACCGGGACCTCCACCGTATCCGGTACGAATCGTGGCTCCGTTTTCGATAATAAAATCTGCGTCGGAATTATTATTGTTGTCAAAATTATCCGCAATATTAAAAACCGTCGTGGCTCCGGAAACGTGGAAGAGGGTGTGATCACCGACAAGATTATTCCAACGGATTCGACCTTCACCCGAGACAGGATTACCGAAATCGATATTTCCCCCGAGAAAATGAAATTCGCAATCACCCGCATCTATACGAATACAGCGCGAGTTGTCGGCAATAACATTCGGAAAAACGGTGAATGTGCCCGCGTTCATGGTCAGAGTGTCTCTCGGTCCATTGACTTCCAACGCAATGCGCGCCGTTGCAGAAGATTCATTTCCGCCAATACTTACGGTGCCGTTGTTAATGGTGATATTCACATCGGCGTTAATAATCCAAGATGATCCGACGTATCCGCTATTGGTCAGTAACTGAAAAACAGATGTGCTTCCGTCAATAAAAAATCGAGATAGAGGGTTCATTGTAATTAAACCGCCCGCAGTTCCATCGCCAACTTCGACGCGTCCGCCTGTTGTAATGACCAAACGGCCATTAGTAGCGCCAATGGTAAGATTTTGTGCATACAACGTGTCCCCGCTGACCGTCACGGAATCGTTGGCTGTTAACGTACCGCCAACAACGCTGAATTTACCTTGTTTGATATGTAATCTTCCATTAACCGTTTGCGCTCCCGCCGTCGTAGCAGTATACAGCGCATCTACATCTTGTTCGTACGTTCCTAATGTGAATGTCGACAATCCGCCGCCGACGGATGTCGTATAGTTTACTGATTGATTTATGATACGAACAGCCTGGCTGGATTTATTATAGGTAATTGCGCGTGTATCCCAAGTTCCACTGCCAGTGATCGTCGAATTACTTGCGCCTGTGAACTGCAAATTCACAAAACGATTAACCGTTGTTACCTGTTCGAGATCGATAACGCCGGCGTTGGACAAATCGCCTTGAACAATCATCGTGTGGGTACGTGACGTTGGGGTTCCTGGTTCAGATGTCTGTATAGTTCCATTAGCGTTGACAGTCACATTACTTGAAAATGTTATGGTACGATTTCCTCCAACAGCCGCTGAAGCGGGAAAATTCAAAGTACCGGCGGTTCCTCCGCCGACCGTCAGCGCGCCAAGTGGGTTTAATAAAGTAAAATTAAAATCGAGCGTGACCGTAAAGCCTCCGTTAATAACCACTATGTCGGCTCCGTCCACACTTCCTGCAGTTTGGCCAGGATAGACCGACGTACCGGGATTATCACCGTCTCGAACCACCGTCCAAGTTCCGCCGACATTCCAGTTTGCTGTAGCGGCTGATGTAAAAACGTCCTGAGCAAAAGTAGGGAGGTTATTAAAAAAAAGACCTGCAAGAAAAAACAGAACTGTAACCTTTTTCATTTGAAAGTTCCTTCTGTTATTGGAATTTATTTTTTTCATATTTTTTTCGTGTTTGAATTTTTATGTGTTTGAACGCAAAATCGTATCCTCTCCGTGGCCGGTAACGATTTTATGTTGTGTTTCTAAGACCTAAATGTAATTACCAAAAAATGGGATAAATTGGTTTAATCGCCATTAAAATAATACTTTAGCCCCATGAAGTCAACAAAATTTATTAAGTAATTCAAAATGTTATACTTCACTGTTCTTAGGTTAATTTTACCCTAAAATGACAAAACGGTCAGTATTTCTGTGAGTATTTTTTGGAACAACGGTATATTCGGCAGATGCCCTATTTGCGGGCTTTCAGGAGCAACATAGGCATGTCTACCTGGTGGCGCACTTTGTCGGCCGTGCTACCGTAAATAATATCGCCGAGAAATCTATGGCCGTGGGTTGCCATCGCTATCAGATCAACTTTTATTTCTTTGGCAATTTTAATGATCTCCTCGGCCGGATCGCCCATAGCGAGAACATAACTTGCTTCAAATCCTTCTTTCAAAAGTTCCTGTACACGGCTTTCGAGATAAACACGATCCGTCTTCATCTCTACGCTTTCCTGCAGATCAAGCTGGTCGTAATTTCGCGCCGCCCAGCCGTCCGCCACATGAAGAAGCGTTATTTTCGAATGCGTTAGTTTGCCCAGTGACCGGATATGATCCAGTATGGTGCTATCGGTCTCTTTATTTTCCAAAGGGATTAGAATGTTTGCATGAGTTACTCGGTTAATTGATTATTCAAATTATCCAAAACTAAAATCACCATTCTCAAAAAACAACAATTTCCAATGACCCGAATACGAAATCTCAAATAGAACCTCGGTTATTGGAGTGTTTGCATTTATTTGAAATTTGTTTTTTGTGATTTGGAGCTTCTTAAAAATTACTTGTTAAGATATTATACGATTTTTTTTCAACTCAACCAATCTATAAATGTTTGAACCAACAACCACACATTGAGCGCAGCGATGATCACCGCAACAATCCAAGCTAAAATTTTGATCCACAATGAATTGACGAAATCGCCCATTTTTAATTTGTCGCCGGTAAACATCACGAGTGGAATACCGCGAAACTCAATTGCAGACTTAAGATCACCTGGCTCAAGATCAGAAGCTGCGTCGTGCCGTGTTCGCCGGATATGGCGGTTACTATAACGGCGGGAATGATCGCGATCAGGCGTGTAATAAGCCTACGCAGCCACGGGCGCATCCGGATATTTAAAAATCCTTCCATGACTATCTGCCCGGCCAGCGTACCGGTTAGTGTGGAGTTCTGGCCGGATGCCAATAAAGCAAGCGCAAACAGCGTGCTCGCGCCGGTGACTCCTAAGAGCGGACTAAGCAATTGATACGCCTCCTGAATTTCCGCTACTTCATTATAACCCTGTCTGTAAAAAGTCGCCGCGGAGACAATGAGAATTGCCGCATTGATAAATAAAGCAAACATTAAGGCAAACGTCGAGTCGATTGTGGCGAACTTGATCGCTTCCCGTTTTCCAGCAGTGTTGAGTTCATACTTCCGCGTTTGAACGATCGAGGAATGCAGATATAAATTATGCGGCATGACCGTCGCGCCAAGTATGCCCATCGCGATATACAACATATCAGGATCCGAGATGATCTGCGTAGTCGGAATAAATCCCATCATGATGCCGGCGAATTCAGGTTTTGAAAACAAAATTTCCAATCCGAAACATGTTCCGATCGTTGGTATCAAAGCGATGACCAGAGCTTCGATATATCGAAACCCTTTATTTTGCAGAAACAATATCAGCAATACGTCCAGTGCGGTTATGCACACGCCCCAAATCAGCGGAATGCCGAATAACAAATTTAAAGCGATCGCCGAACCGATCACCTCGGCAAGGTCGCACGCGGCAATAGCCACTTCGCACAATACCCACAAACCAAACGACACGGGCTTGCTGTAGTGATCACGGCAAGCCTGCGCCAGATCACGCCCTGTTACGATGCCTAACTTTAGGGAAAGCGACTGAAGCAAAATCGGCATCAAATTGGAAATCATAATGACGGATAAGAGTGTGTAATTGTATTTCGAACCCGCGGCAAGATCCGTCGCCCAGAATGCCGAACAGAACGATACGCAATTTTTGGTCTTAATTTAAGATTGAGCAAGATGGGACTAAATCCTGGCAAAATCGCGCCTATTTAGCAGAATATACATATACTTAAAAATCTCAATTTTTATCAAAAAAAGCTTGCTTTCGTACCAAGGAAAGGATATTATACTTAATAATCGAATTTAAGATACATGCTGTCGCTTTATTACTAACTAATCACAAGTCAGTTGGTGCGGTTAGCTATCACCATTTGGAGTAAAGGGATCATGAGAGATTGTAACAGTGAACCTGTTTATCCTAAGAATCGAAATGTGTCCTGTGCAAAAAGCGGCCGGAACAGATCGAAAGTATTGTTGTATGTTTCGCTGTTTGGATTTGTGTGTTTATCAGCTATACAACTGAACGCTCAAACGTGGTATTCTCAAGGGACCGCCAGTTTTGGTACATTATCCAATTGGAATAACATTGCAGGTGGCGGTGGTGGTAATCCAATAGCATCCGATCTAACCGATGGCAACAGCACATTTATTATTCAGAATACCCATGCCGTTAATATCGATCAAGATATTACTGTTGACAGTCTAACTATCAATTCAGGTGGAATTCTCACCAACGACGGGTTTAACGTTTCCCTCAACAGTCACTTCACTAATAATTCGTCTGCCAGCGGAGACGTCGATATCTCTGGTGGAATAGTAACATTTCAAGGGGGTAGTGCCCAAAAAATAGAGGGCACTCAAAAAACAATATTCAGTGAGCTCACGGTAAGTAATACAGGCGGGTTGACGGCCAATACATCGGCTGACATCGATTTGACCATTTTGACTATTACAACGGGAGGTTTTACTTCGGGTTCAGGTAATATCAATATCAATAACTCAGTAACGCACGGAATGATTGTCATTGATATTACTGCTGCAACTGATTTTTCGAGTGGTACGTTAGAGTTTGTCGGTAACCGGCGAGCTGTTGTACGGTCTGACCGCAATGTAACATACAATAACATCACGATCAACAGTACCGCGGCGACATCCGCCGGGAATGGTGCCGTTGATTTTCGTAGCAATAATGGTACTACGCGAACATTCACCGTCAATGGTACATTGGCACGCACATCGGGTGAACCCACTTTTGGAAGCAGTTTAACCCAACCCGTTTTATTGGATTACGGTTCTTCAGGCAAACTCTTGTATAACAACGGCGGTGCAGCAATGACTATTTCCAATGAATGGCCGACCTCCTCAACCGAGGCGCCCAGCCAGGTACGGTTTGCGCCTTCAATTAGCTGCACTTATACGATCAATTCGGCAAAACCAATTCCTGATGGCGGTACACTGATCGTTGACGGTTCAACAGCTAATCCGTCTTTAAGCGCGGGAACAGGAAGCATCACATATGGATCCGGAGCAGGGCTTGTATTTAATGGCACCGTAGCACATACTGTAGCATACGAATGGACAACCACGTCCAGCATTGACAGCCTTTACATGAATAATTCCGCCGGAGTAACTATTACTTCAGGGCGTCGTTTTGTAAATAAAGTGCTCACTCTCAATTCAGGCGAAATCAAGCACCCTTCTGCTGGTAACGATACACTCTATCTTGGCGGCAATCTTGTCGGAGGACTCAGCGGCGGCGGCGCCTACGATACCACGGCATTGAATGGAATTTTGGCCTTCATCGGCTCACAAAACCAAACCATCACTGGATCTTCGACCATTAATTCAATTTATGTTAACAAACCTTTTGGAACTGCCCAGAACGATTCAACAGTTACGTTAGGCGCTTCTGCAGTGACCGTCAAACGCAGGCTGGTCATTGAACGGGGGCGTTTCCTTAATAGTTCCGGTACTCTTACTATTTCAGATCTCAGCGGCAGCAAAATTGTCATTAACAATTCCAGTATCTTCGAGTTGGCAACTGGCGCTAATAACCTTACATTACCCGCGGTTGATGCAAATAGTACGTCAAGCATCATTACCGGCGGTAAGACTTTTTTTGGACACACCGCTTCTCAACCGATATTTACGCTTGCAACGGGAAGTACTTTTCAGTTCAATGGTTCCACTGGTGAAACCGTGCCATCCACTATACCCACATATGGCAAACTCAAGATATCAAATCCAGGGAACGTCACTCTGAGTGCACAAAATGTGATCGTCGACTCTGTGATTTTTACTTCAGGCCTTCTCGTCCAAGAAGGGAACGGCTCTTTGACCGTTCTCAGCGGTTTCAGGGGCGAGAGTTCAACTTTATTTGTGGCTGGTGCAGTTCGCTTTGTTGTGGTGGATAATAGTACCTATAGATTTCCAACAGGTGTGCAAACTGGAACTAAGTACCGGTTAGCCACATTCCGGTATCAGGATTTTACAGGCGGCGCCAACGATACGATCGAAGCGAAATATTTTAACTCCAATCCAGGTGGTAATGTACCTCCTGGCGTTTCATCCATTTCTACGACAGCATACTACACACTCCGACGGGTAGGAGGCACAGCTCCAAGTAGTGTGACTTACGATTTTACGGCTCGTTATACGGACGCCGGATTTAATCCGGAAAGCCGTAACCGTCTGCTTTTGCAAAATGCAGCTTTGACAACTAATCCCAGTTATTTGCTGCTAACCGGAGAAACGCGCGATGAAACTGTAGATAGTATAAGAGTTGCAGGCATTACCGCATTTCCAACTAATAACCAAATAATCACATTTGGTTCAGGTGGTGCAACAGTAAAGTGGGACGCGGGAGCAGGGGATGGACAGTGGACGAGCCAGCTAAACTGGGATGGAGATGTGTTGCCTGGCTCCATTGATGATGTAGTTCTTGATAATTCGATAGTAGCGGGATCATACACTGCAACCTTGTCCGGATCAACGGCACAAACCATTCAGTCGTTAGTTATTGGGGACGGTGCGGGAAATACCGTAGCGCTTTCCATTACAAATACAAATGCAACGCCAATCACCATCACGGCTCTGTCCGGTGGATCCACTGATTCGTTGTCCGTCTTGAGCGACGGTACATTGACGATAAATGGAACTACAGGCGGAATCAGTATGTTAAATAATGCGGGTTTCAATTTCGCAAACGGAGCAACGCTTAATATCACTACTGGTTCGGGCTTAGCAACTACAGGCGAACGGACTTTTGGAGCAACAAGTACAACAAACGTTGCAAGTTCAAGTTCCGGAGCCCTTGACCCAGCCACTTACGGCATCCTCAACGTGACGAATTCCAGCGGAACCATCAGTACCAGCGGAAATGTATCTTCTCAAAATTTCACTAAATCTGGCGTTGGTAGCCTTACGATTACAGGTGATCTGACAATCACCGGTACTTTGTCCAAATCGGGTTCGGGGACATTAACCATAAGCGGCGGAAATTGCAATACGACAGCATCGGCAACGGTTAGCGGTGGAATCCTCACGGTAGATGGAAGCAGCGGTCGAATTAATGTCGGCACTACAACAAATACCACAGGCGGCACATTGACCATTGCAGCAACGGCAACAGGCAACTCCACATTCAGCGGCGCATTCACTAATGGTGGCACCCTGAATGTGAGCGGTTCCGGCACAACTACGTTTTCTAATACTCTGACAAATACCGGAACCATATCAATGAATACGGGTGCTGGTCTGGTTACCTTTACAGGCAACTATTCTGGCAGCGGGACAGTTTCAGCTACGGGGGCAACTCCTGACGTTACTTTCAGTGGCGATTTCAGTCCTGGCGGCAACGCAACATTTGGTTCGCAGACTCTGATATTCCAAAGCGATGTGACTGTAACTGGCGGTGCTCTAACCCTATCATCCAATTCCTCATTTACCGGAAATTCAAAAGATTTTGAAACCAACGGCGGATCGGTTGTTACATCTAGCGGAACGTTATCTTTTCAAACAGGAACCGGTCAAACCATCACTGGCGCTGTCACATTTCCTTCTCTGACGATTAATAATTCAAACGGCGTTACAATAGGCAACGGGAGCTTGCCGACGGTAACGGGAACCCTAACGCTGACAGACGGATTAATTAATTTTGCAAATGGCGCAGATTATCTCACTCTAAACAGCGCCTCTTCCGTATCTAGCGGATCATCGTCATCTTACGTTAACGGCAAAGTCCGTAAGGTCTATGCTACGGGTTCAAATGTCTCGGGTGTATTTCCGGTGGGAAAACCAAGCGGCCGTTACCAGCCAGTTACTATAGCGGTAGGTACAGTTACAGGCGCCGGCCAGCACATCACGGTTGAGCAGATCGAAACGAATATTGTTCCGCCTCTTACATCCACATCCGGAATTCTTGACGGAACTTTAGCCGTAGTTTCTCAGATTCGTCATTGGAACGTAACTTACTTTGATAACAGCGGCAGTATGACCAATCCTACGATTCGTTTGTCATGGGATAATAACGGAGCCGGCGGTATCGCAGACGGTGTTGCCAGCAGACCCGGCGGCGGTACATCCAGTTCAACAGATGTTGTCATAGCCCAGCGCATAAACGGAACCGGTCTTTGGACGAGCCGCGGTCAAACCGCATTTACGGGTTCCTACGTGGATGGACCCAACAGCAATACAGGAACTGTGACGAGCAGCACGTCGTTTACGTTAACGAACGGGAACACAGATTTTCTAACCTTTGGCGGATTGAATACAGACGTCTCGCTGCCGGTCGAATTGACTTTGTTCGAAGCAGCGGAATTAGAAAATGTAGGACATGTAAAACTCGTCTGGAGAACGGAATCAGAAATTGAAAATGCATATTGGTTTGTACAAAAGAAAACGCTTAATACCGAATTCGTGACTATCGCAACGATTGACGGACAAGGATCGAAGGCTTCCTCGACGGATTACCAATACGTGGATACCGATGTTAAGCCGGGCGACAGTGTCAGTTATCGATTGGCCGATATTGCATACAATGGCGATATTACGTTTCACTGGGAAAAATCTTTGAGATTAAAAGTACCTGAACGGTTTGAACTTCTGGCGAATTATCCTAATCCTTTTAATCCTTCGACTACGATTTCGTATAAGTTACCCAAACAAAGCCGGGTGCAACTGACGATTTATAATGTTCTTGGTCAAAAGGTTCGGGAACTGGTTCGTGGCGAGCTACAAGGCGCAGGAGTTCAGAAAGTATTATGGGACAGCCGTAATGACGCCGGATCAACCGTTTCCACCGGTATTTACATTTATCGTCTGCAAATCGGAAATTTTAACACGTCGAGAAAAATGATTTTGATGAAATAATTCTAGAAGAAATTCAATCAATGAAACGGATAACCGAAATGTCGGTTATCCGTTTTTTATTTCATTCATCACAAGATTATAAAGAATAAAATTCAGGACGGCGGTCGTTTTGCAGATCGTTCAGAGCGGTTATATTTTTATTCAAGGCGGTATCAGGATCTATTTCCGTTATGAATAACATTTCCCTTTGAGACGGCGCTTTGTGAATGACTACACCTTTTGGAGCCGTGATCTGGCTTTGGCCGGTAAACTTCAATTCACCGTGAGTACGTTTATCTGACCCGAAACGGTTTGCTGTCACCGAATAAACCATATTTTCTATACAACGCGTACGCATCGCATCCTGACAATAGTTCATCACCAGATTAGACGGATGACAAATCACCTGCGCGCCTTGCAGAACCAGCGTGCGCATGACTTCCGGGAAAATCCAATCGAAACAGACCATCATTCCAATTTTTACGCCGCGCACCGTTTGAACCTGCAGAGTAGTATCTCCCGGATCAAACCAGTTCTTTTCCTCATTGAATAAATGTAGTTTTCGATATGTGTGCATAAGTCCTTCCGGCCCGATGAGTAAAGCGCTATTAAAACATTTATCCGCTTTTCTTTCAGCAAACCCCGTGACTATATGATAATTTCGTTCTTTACACAATGCCCTTAACGCTTCGACAATAGTTGATCCCGACGGATCTTCTGAGAGCTTCATGGTCTCTTCTCTATCGCGAAAATAATAACCTGTAAATGGTAGTTCCGGTAAAACGATCAAGTCGGCCGTTGCCTCATGAAGCGCATTAATTACTTTAACCAAATTTTTCTTTATTTGGCCAAAACCCGGCCGAAATTGATAATATCCAATTCGCATTTTACACTCTCCAATACAACATCATTTAATTACATCGGAATAAATATACGACAAAAATGTCCCCTTTTTCAAATTTATCCTGCAAAAAACAAGTGCATGTTTATAAAAAATGTATTATGTTGGCGGCGTAAGTGTTAAAAAACAACATACTCAATCTCATATAGTAAGGAATAGAACTTGAACAACCTGGACAAAGTCTTCAAACCCCGCTCCATTGCGATCATTGGAGCATCGAGAAGGAAGCAAACCATCGGACGTGAAATCATTCATAATTTGATCGAATATGAATTTACAGGGGCCATTTATCCCGTTAACCCAAACGCCGACTCCATTCACAGCGTTAAATGTTACCCTTCAGTGAAAGAAATCCCTGGCGAGATTGATCTGGCCATCATCACCGTGCCAAAACAACTTGTTCTAGGTGTCGTGGATGAATGCGGAGAAAAAGGAATTAAAGGGCTAATCGTCATCACTGCTGGCTTTAGGGAAGTTGGAGCCGAAGGCGCCGCTCTGGAACAAAAATTGGTTGATAAAATCAAGCAGTACGGCATGCGTATGGTCGGCCCCAATTGTATGGGCATTATCAATAACGATGAGCAGGTACAAATGAACGCCACGTTTGCCCCGACCCGATTAAGTAAAGGCCAGATCGCTTTTATTTCTCAGAGCGGCGCATTGGGCGTTGCGATTCTTGAGAATGCCGCCGCACTTCAGCTTGGGATCTCGTGTTTCGCCAGCATAGGCAATAAACCTAATATATCGGGAAATGATCTTTTAGAATACTGGAAGAACGAATCAAACACCAAATTGATTCTTATGTATCTGGAGAGCTTCGGTAATCCGAAGAAGTTCATAGAGATCGCGCGTGGCATCACCCGATTCAAACCTATCATTGCCGTGAAATCGGGAAGAACTGTAGCAGGCGCACGCGCGGCATCGTCGCATACAGGAGCCTTAGCCGGAGCGGATATCATAGTTGACGAGATGTTCCGTCAAGCCGGCGTGATCCGGGTTCCCTCGATTGAACAGTTATTCGACCTTGCGATGGCTTTTGATAAGCAGCCTTTGCCGCACGGCGACCGCGTCGCGATATTATCCAATGCAGGCGGGCCGGCTATCATGGCAACCGATGCATTGATCAGTAACGGATTGACCTTAGCGGAATTATCTCAAAAAACAAAAGACGATCTGCGTCAGATACTCTCGCCCGATGCAAGCGTCACCAATCCGATCGACACGACGGCAGGGGGAAACGCCGTTATCTACGGAAAGGCGCTTCAAATCCTACTGGCCGATCCCAATGTCGATTCCATGATGGCCATTTTCGTTCCGCCTATGACGGAATTTGCGCGAGAAGTAGCTC
>WBUR01000039.1 GCA_008933615.1 bacterium
GTAAATATAATAAATACTAGAAAAAGGGAAACAAAGAAAGCCTGCATTACTATCATTGTGAATCCAAAAACTACGGTCGAAGCCCATCCGGGCGTCGCATAAGGCGTAAAGAACTTAACTCCTATAACCACCAGCATACTGATAATTGAAAAGACAATTAGTATTATTGAAATCATAAGGAATCTAACCGCCACTATATCGATTTGAACCGAAATGGCGCTTAGTCCGTGAATTATGAGCGCCGTAATATTCATTTTCGAAACGCCACAATATCGCGCGCCTCTATTCGTTTCGATCGTAGTTATCGGAAGTTTTGATCTTATTACTCCGCCTGAAAAATGATTCCATATTTCCGACACGTTGACCAACTTTTTTAGGAGTATTTGAGGAATCAGGCAGAAGTTACCAAACGATATAGAAGATCCAGTCAAGATTCTGTAAACAAGTTTGTATACCTTGTATAAGAAAATAAATACAACGCCCTCGGATCTTTTTTTGCGCTGCGCAAATATTATTTTCTCCCCTGACCCGATATGAGTTGCCAATAAATGTATAATATCTTCAGGTTGGTCTTCTCCGTCTGAGTCCATAACTATTACTGCATCGTATACTAAAGGTCCTCTTGAAATAGAAGCTAAGGCAATCGCAATAGCCTTTTGATGCCCCACGTTCCTATTTAATGTTAAAATTTCTAAAAAGTTGATCTTTTGTAACGGCCTCCATTCAGCGGAGTGCTTTTCGTATGAAGCGGTTGAACCATCATCAATCGCCATCAATGAAACATCCACCTGAGCAAATATCGGGTTCGTACAGGCCACACGATCTATTCGCTGCAGTAAAACCGTAAAAGAGTCCCAGTCATTAAAAACCGGCGTTATGATCAATATGTTCATATGTTTTATATTAAAATTTTAAGTTTAGCTTGCTGCGCGCTCAATTATCTTAGAACCACAAAAACTAACTTACAAATTGATTTTACTACTTTTTTTATTATTGAAATTATTGTGGAATATTTGTGACGAATCGAACTGCCTTTTCAAAGCCGAGGACACTGCTACGGATTGAAAATTTCTGAGTGACCGTATTCATCCCATTCTCGGCCAAAATAGCCATAAATTCGGGTTTTTTCAAACAATAAATGATTTTTTGCTTCAGATCGTCCACATCATTTGGATCTATGATTAGGCCGTTAATACGATCTTCTATGAGGTCTATGGTGCAACCGGCATATTTGCTGCAGAGCGTCGGTACACCGGCTGCCATGGATTCTATAGGCACCAGCCCATATAATTCTTGCGTTGATGTAAAGAGCAATAAATCAGCTAATGCAAGAAATTCCGGTAATTCTTCCTTCTGTTTAAATCCCCAAAAATAAATATGATGCAAGTCGTTATGCTCTGCCCACCTTTTCAGGTTTATTTCCTCTGGTCCGCTGCCCACGATATGAGTTCCGAAAACTGGTGAAGAGGAGTCACTTTGAATTGCCTTTACGGCCTCCAGTATAAAGTGAACGCCCTTTCTATTTTCAAGATAACCAACAAATAGGATATTCAAGTCAGGTAATTTACGTTTAGCAATGTACTCACGCTTTCGCGTCCGTAATTCCCGCACTCTCTCGCGTATGAATTCCGTATCGACTGTATTAGTCCCTATGAATATTGTCTTAGGTTTTATTCTCCATCTTTGCAAATATTTCGCGGCTTCAGTACCATAAGCCACAAAAGCTGCGGCATATTGAATTTGTACATGCCTTAGAATATTGCGCAGGCTGCGGAATCGCGAGCGAATTTTATCCTCCGCAATAGTCTCGCCACTCCAAATTATATAAGGAATATGAAACAACTTTGCATATAATAATGTCCAAAGCGTGGCTAATGAAAAGCCCCCGACAATGATAATATTTGGTCGATTATAATACAACGATGGGAGTAGCGACAGAGCTAATGAAGTAAAGCCTTCCTTATATGCCAAATTCCAATCTCTTAGGTACTCAAAATCAAAATGAAACTCTTGTTCATTTATTTGCCATTTCCGCCTTCTGTAACTCTTTGTTAAGAAAATGACGTGAAGCGCCCAGTTTCTGCTTTTGAATTCTTCGTTCATCCGGTTGAATAGCGGAATGCGATAAGGGCTTGGAATATTTGTAATGATCACTATTTTCAAGAATCGCCACCGCCAGTCTTGCTCTCTAATACCACTAAACCAACCGAGGCCCAAAAAAAGTAACTAAAAGTTGTGTTATCCCACGGCTGCATAAAAACATTCATGATGCCCGTCACCACCCAAAACATGACAAAAACAAAAGTAAGGGTCAGATCGGCTCTGTTTTCCTTGGATTTAAACCATAAAAAATACCCCATTTTATACAAGAAAAATAACCAAACAGTTAGGCCAATAACTCCATTACGCAAAAGCCAGGCTATATATTGATTATGAGAACCGAATGAGCCTCCTGATCCAATGATTTTAGACACAACGTCCATTTTAAGATAGTGCTTTCGAGCATCGTTCCAGAGCCACATCCGGCCGGCCCCCAATCTTTTTATTTCATTGCTGTTCGTCATTTTGTCGGTATTTTCAATCCAAACCAGCTCTCTTTCAAATCTCTTCTGGGTAAGCGGAACTTGAGTAAAAATGAGAACAGTTATAGTGATTATAATAGACAAAAGAAGATACTTTTTTCGAATGATGAAGAAAAGTGTAAGAAAAATTATTAGGCATATCCACAAAGTTCGACTAAACGTGAAATACAGTACTATAGAACACAATATAGAATATGAGAGGAACATTGTCTTTAGAGTTTTGGACGTCTCAGTAAAGGCAAGCAATAAAGATAGTAAAATTCCCGTAAACATGACGATGGACAACGTGCCTGAGTCATGGTAAGTGGCATTTAAACGGTAGAACAATGCTGCGGAGTAGGGTTCTGAAACATTGGCCATCAACAGTTTAATCGAAGTGGAACTGAGTTGATACAAGCTAATGAAACATGGAATTATGGTTGAAACCAGGAAGGCGCGTAAAAAGATGATCTTGTCTTTAGATTCATTTAAGATAAATGGAACAACCAGTACTGCAGAGGCTAGATTTAGAAACCTCAAATTCCAGTCTATAATGTGTTTGAATGTTAAAGGCGAATGAGGCTGCGGCAAGAACATGAAATGGCTGTTTAAGAATCCCCATGACGCAGCGATACAATTTAAAACGAATAGCACAAGAAGCGGTTTGAAGAAGGGGTGGCTAATGACGGCTGGGCGTTTGATGAGAATATATAAGCCGCAGAATAGCGGAAACAATGCCCCTGTAATTTTCAGGATATTGAGTCCATCGACAATCGAATAATTCCAAAAGATGTCAACAGTGAACCTAGTCGAAAAAAAGAATAACAATGCCCAACGAGGGTTCTTAAAGGACAGAACTAGTAATATGCTAAGATATAAAAGCAATATGATTTGCTGAGATTCCATCTCACAAACCTCGACTTAACAGTTTCATAAGGAGGTCGTTCATAACATCAGCCGACTTTTCGATGTCGTGGTTTTCCATTGCATACGCGCGGGCTTTTACGCCCATTTTTCTTCGTAATTCTTCGTTTTCAATAAGCTGCAAGACATCAACTACTAATTGATCAAAACTCCGGGAATGGAACCCTAATCCATTTTTTTCAATGATTCCGTCCGGATCATAGTTCAGGCTGACCACCGGCGTTTCATGAAGCCAGGCCTGGATATACGTATTCGGGAAACCTTCCCGGTCAGGTAATGTTGTATTGACAAAAACAGAGGCCTTAGCAAACATTCGATTGGATTCTATCCAGGTCAAAGGTCCGATATATTGGATATTGCTGAGCTCTTTCGTCTGAGAAAATATTTCATTTTTGTACTGCTCATGAGGGATCGTACCTGCAAATAGAAATTGAATTGGTCTGCCCTGTAATTGTTTTGCCAGCTCAACAAAAAGCTCCAAACGTTTCCTTCGCCCCGCATGGGCAATCCAGAAAACGATCGGCGGAGCGTCCTTTTGAATATCTGCCGGCGGAATTTCGTGACTTGATGGTATAACATGCGCCGCAATATTTCGTTTTTCTTTTAACCGGGATGTTTGTTCATGAGTTTGTGCAATCACTAAATTTGATTTCTCCATCGTACTGTTGAAGAAATAGTCAGATAAAAAAGCATGGATATAGAGGATGGTCTTCTTAAGTATGTTTTTTTTGCTTTGAATAACCTCTTGTCGGCTAAATGACATGACCAAGTCATTGTTTTCAGCACAATGATAGATCAGACTCTTGCGATATCTTTGAGCGAAGCGGTACCCAGCGGGGGATGAGGTAAAAAAAGAGCGGCCGCGTTGATAGATCAGAGCCGGATTGATTGATTTCAAAAGCCTGGAAATATCCTGCCGAAAAAAAGAAAATAGCGTGCGTTTCTTAATCCAGTGTACATGGATTCCATCCAGGACGGTTACGGAACCAATTTTCTCAGGGAAAAGGGTCTGAGCTATGAAATGGACATCCCAAGTACGTTTGGCAAGATGTTTTGCGATTAAATAAGTCTGAATCTCAACTCCTCCTACCCTTTCCGAAAAAAAATGTGGCATGAGAATACAGATAGATTTTGTGTAATTATTTGAATTGGGCATAGCGTTTTTAATATCTCAATTTATAGAGGACGGCCTTGCCCCAGGAACTGTCATCAACTGCATAAATAAATTTCAATTCCTTGCGATCCCTTCCATCTAATAATTCCGCTACTCCCGGATTTTTCGTCCTTGTGTAAAAATCATCCACGACCAAATAGTCTACCTCATGTTTTTTTAGTGAAGTCAATAATGTCTCATAATTTAATGGATTATTATATCGAAAATATCGCGCTTTGGCGGAAAATGCAACATAAGGTTTACGGTCCGCAATAAGTTTGCCTTTTGCTTCAGGATAGTGGTCCCGCATCCATTCCCCCAGCTTCTTGTGATTACCGATAACCGAATTGGTTGGCGCATGGTTCATCATTGGCGTATAGGACTGCAGGAGCAGGACAATAACCGAGCCGCCCATGAATATTTTTTTGTAGTTGGGACTTGCTATTCTTTCAGAAATTTTAAAGATGGTGTAGGCGCTAATGACCAGAAAAACGGGTACGTGCATCACAAAATAACTATCGCGCGTGGTATACCAAAGCATCATCGTCCACATAGGAAACAAGAGGGAATATAGAAAAAGGAGGGGGTATCTGTCATGCCGTTTTGCAAATACAAATGACAACAGCAAAAGTATCAGATGGAAAAATCCGATAATCGTGAGCAATGAGATCCCGTATTTTTTCACATGCGGCACGAATGCGTCCATGTCCTGGTCGAGCGAATTATATTCGCCACGAACTACAAAGGCGTTATAATTGTATTCGACATGCGGATCTTTCGGAAGCGCCCCGGCATTAATACCTAAAAAAGGCTCCACATACCCCCTGAAATGGAACCGGTTGTAGGTGGTCAATTCCCATTTGCCGGTAGCTTCATGTATGAATAGAATTTGTGGGAGTATGACTAACAATGTAACACCGCTCATAGCCCAAAGCCGCAGGTGGTCTCTCTTAAATAACCTCTTGTGCAGGAGAGTCGCAAAAAGGAATACTAAAATGATAACAAAATACTGAAAGGCTTCCGGCTTTGTAAGGTAGGCCAACCCTAAAAACAGCCCGCACGCCAGCCAATCGCGCAAGCGTGTTTTTTCGTCCTGGCGATAAGTTTTAATTATTGAAGATGTAAAATAGAATGACGCAAGTAAAAAAAAGATCAAAAGAGATTCCGGCATGATGCGAGCGGCGATGCGAATAAGAAAACCATTTAACGCATATAAAATAGCGGCTAGTCCGGCAATCCTATCTCCGAACAGGTTTTTTACGAATCCATAAAATGGAAATAGTCCCAAACAAACCGCGAGGACCAAAATTACATGCGTAGAAGCCTGCAGGTCATCCATCACCAGACTCAGCAGGCCTATGAGTATCGACATCATGGGCCATGTGAAGGTGTTCGGCACGTCGCTGTAAGTGAATCCAATACCATGAAACAGATTATATCCGCTTAATGCATAGAATACACCGTCTGTTCCAATGCCGCGGGGATAGCCGATGAAATAGGTTAAGAGTATCGATGAGAGAAGCGATGTACAGAAAAGGAGGAGAATCGATCTGTTTTTATTAACCAATAATCCTAAGAATTTGAGTTCAATCACAATGTACTAACACCTGATTAAATATGAATCCTAAATGCCATCTATCTAAAATCCATGCAGGGATCACCTATCAAAAAAAACACAAAACTCTTTATTTTCTGTATTGCATATCAGCGACTGAAATCAATGATTCTGAATACTCGTCTGAAATCAGAAAAAGGAGAAAGCACTTCCTTGAATTTTGACGTGTCACTAAGTAGCGCCGCGTTCGTTGAATCCAATGGATGCTGCAGTATTAAGTGAGTAACGCCGTTTGTCACCGCATACTCATAATTAACGAATTTTCGTGCATTCAAATAGTCAGAAAGGTTCACCATCCATCTGTGATCTACGGCAAGGTTTCCGCCTCTCGAATACAATCCGCTGAATCTAAGGTCTGCAGGGTTACTTTGGTATTCCGATGGGTTCCTCTCATAAAGTTCCGGGTCAAATTCGGCGGATACGCCCATCATAATTGAATTTTTGGGTAAGTTCTTTCTTTGCCAATTTCCGAATTCAACTGATCTATTCATGAAGTCCCGATCGCTGGTATTGCTATAATAATATCTTACGGAAAGGAGTGAACGTGAGCTTATCCACAATGTCGATGGAAAACATGTCAAAATTACAACAAATAAAAACATGTTATTTTTAGTAAAGATTTTCTCGAATTTTCTATATTTCTGTGCAGCTATAATTAGCAGCAATGGGAGGAAAACCGTACCTAGTTCCAGATTAAAAGCTCTCTGGATATTTTTGGGGTCATCGGCAAGCGTAAATGCAGATACGACGGCCAATCCGGAAATAAAAACTGCGATCAACACAAAAGACCAGCTAAAAAGATCACTCCTAAACTGCTTCGTCTTTACAAGCCAGTAGGTGACAATTAGAACGCCGACGATGACCGGAAGTTTGTAGAGAAGGAAAGGGAGTGACCAAAATGTCTGAAACAGCTGAGACGGATTTTTTAGCAAGAGTGTTGAATATCCGCCAATCGCCGCAATTTCGGAATTCTTGGGCAGCAGTTGGTCTCCATGAAAAAGTTTTGTAGGAATCAAGCCACCCTGAGCCAATACTATCAATCCCGTTAACGATAGCACAAGCAAAAACATCAGGATTTCTGTTTTATTATCGTAAAACTTAAGTATATGCGTTCTTAAAAGTAGCAATAATCCTATGGATACGATCGTTAATAAAAAGATCGGTTCATCGCAAAGGCAAAGAAAACTCAATAATAGAGACGAGACGCAAATGAAGACAAATGGATTTCTGTCTTGCTTCTTGAATAAAAGAATGTGAACAACAGTGAAAAAGACAGGATATTTGATGAACGCAAGCACGTGTCTCGACACGCTGATGTAGTTAGTTAAACTATATCCTAAATCTCTCCTGAAGTATGAAACGATTTCAGAAGTAGTCTCAATGCCTGTGAGAATTCTTCCAATAAAATGAACCAGATCATACAGCCCAGTCAGGGAAAAGAAGAGAAACGCGATCCCGCAAAGCACCGCAAGCTTGTAGTTCCTGTAAAAATAAGAATAAAATAATGTGAAGAGGTATAAGAAGATCAGAACGGGAAAGATAAAATACCACGGTCTGTGAACATCCAATTGGTCGATAAAGCAAAAACTCTGAGTTGAGGCAGCAAGCAGGTCAAAGCCATAGTGATAAGCTAAATAGCAATCAGAATACCAAGGTGTTTTTAGAGGAAAATTGCCGTTCAACATGCTTGTGGACAAGGTTTCGTGAAAGAATGCGTCATAAGTTGGTGTGCCAAAATTGATACCAACACTGATAAGAGTTAAAAAGAATATAATGATATAAATTTTGTGTCTGACTTTGATTTCAAATTCGAGGAATGCCTGCCTGAAAATTTTCCGTGCTTCGTGCAATACGCTGATGGAAACGCTTACGCAAATAGTCAGCAGGACTATATTCGCTATGGCGAGAGGCATTACATTAAGCAAAAGGGCCAACACTGACAGGAAAGTGAACAAACCTGTAAAAAAAGACATCACCACAATTAACAGTTTGTTTTCGTCTGGACGCGCAATGTGCATATATAACCAGAAACCGGTACAAAAAACCGAAAACATATAAATACATACCAAAAGGAACTGAATAACGATGTTCATCTGTTTATCTGACCTTACTCAGAAAATGGGAGTTATCGTAGTGTGTTATCATTTAGGTTCTAGCAAAAGCGAACATATTCGGGATATTTCATTTTCATTCAATTCATAATACATCGGCAATCGCAGTAGGCAATCGGTATAATGATCCGAATTTGGAAGCACACGGCCGTCATGTTTGTCAGTATAAAATGGGCTCTTATGTAAACTCAGATAATGAAATACAGCATAAATTTCATTTTGTTTTAAGCGTTCAATGACACGTGTTCTTGCTTCAAGATTCTTAAATAAAACAAAGAACATATGCGCGTTATTCGTTGCATAAGCGGGGATACGCGGCAAACTAATATGGCCAGCCGTTTCCAGCGGCTTTAGATTTTCATAATAAGCATTCCATAACATTTTGCGCTTCGTTTGAATTTCATCCAAATGTTCCAGTTGGGCATACAGAAACGCAGCAATAATATCGGATGGAAGGAAAGAGGAGCCGATATCCATCCATCCGTACTTATTGACTTCTCCACGAAAAAATTCAGCTCTGTTTGTTCCCTTTTCCCAGACAATTTCGGCTCTTCGAATAAACCGGTCATCGTTGATAACCAGCATTCCGCCTTCGCCGGAAATCACATTTTTGGTTTCGTGAAATGAAAATGCGGCAAGATGGCCAATGGAGCCTAGAGGTTTATTATTATAAAAAGAGTCGATAGCTTGCGCTGCATCTTCGATCACATATAGGTTATGTTTTAGGGCGAGTTCCATTATCTTATCCATGTTGCATGCGATACCTGCGTAATGTACAGGGATGATTGCCCTTGTCTTAGATGTAATCAATGACTCTATTTGGTCAGCATCCATATTAGGGTTGTCCGGGCCGCTATCGGCGAAAACGATTCTGGCGCCTCTCAAAACGAATGCATTGGCCGTAGAAACAAACGTGTATGAAGGCATAATGACTTCATCTCCGGCCTTGATGTCAATCAAAATAGCGGCCATTTCCAAAGCATCGGTACAACTGGTGGTCAGCAAACATTTTTTGAAATGATACCGTTCCTGAAAAAACTCGTGGCACTTTTTTGTAAAAGTCCCATTCCCGGAAATGATACCGGACAAAACGGCTTGATAGAGATAGTGCGCTTCTTTACCTGTGAGATACGGTTTACTAAATGGAATTTTCATACGATTTGTTTCTATAAAATTGTGTTACTTTGCATGTAAAGAAAAGATAAATTTGCGAATTTTATTAGTAAATGGGATGTATATTCAGGTTGAGTCCGGCAAATTTTTCCTCAATCATTTTATGGTATTTTTTGTTTACAGCTAAAAGAAGTAATTCGACCTCATTCTCACGCAGCCATTCGGAATGGTGTATGGGGATACCGTGTTTTAAATCACCGTCTTTTTTGGTGTCATCTATACAGGCAATAATATGCTGTTTCCCAAGAGCAGTATAGGCCATAAACAATGTAAAGATTTCGCTAGCACCGAAAACTGCGATCTTTCTTAGAATTTGCTTACCTATCCAAATGTCAAAATTAGAAAATTTTGATTTCCAAAATTCTAAATTTCTCAACATAATTTCTTTATCGTTTGCAGTCGATATAGCATTGATAACTTTCTTCTCGCACACAAATAGTCCAAATCCATGATTTATCTTATGATTATCGTCGACATGAATGACATCTAAGCCGTACTTATTTAATAGGTCTTTGAATTGAGCCGTTGTAAAATGCCAAACATGATCTGCAAACAAGAAATCATAAGCCAGATTATTCTGTACTGGCACGGATAGAATTATTCGTCCATTTTCAGTTAAGGAATTAATAAGAATAGTTAACAAATTGCCAATATCTTCAATATGTTCCATTACCCCCAGTAATACGAAAACATCTGATTTTGGTAATTCTTCTTCTTTAAAGATTAGTTTTTGTGAAATCTTTAGGCCTCTTCTTTTTCCTAAATTAGCAGCCTTGTGACTGCCGTCAAATCCGATTATTTTTCTGTCTGGGTTTTCAACTGCTATCTTTTCCAATACACGACCTTCTCCGCAGCCTACCTCAACTAATGATTCAAAAGTGTTTGGAAAGTATGGACGTATCCATTCAAAGTAAACCTGAGATCGTGAAATAGGACCTGATTCCGTATAAAAGATATGCTCGTCGGATTCGGATGTATTTAATTCATATTCAGTTCCGTATATAGCATAAAGTTCTTCGTTACTAAAAGTATGCGCGTTTGCCACAATGCCAGATTTCAAAAAAATGATTTTATGTAATTTCCCTGGAATAATCCTTTGATCACTCGTCATAACTCTATCTTCTGATGACTTGTAATATGTTGTAAAATCAGATGAACCGGTCAAAGGGCAGATTCGCATCATAATTCTTTCTTGATATGTTCAGGGAGGGGACTACTCATCAGTATATTTTTCGATTCTTTACCGCAATTCATCATAACGTCGATGACTGACATATAGGGAACAAAATCACCCCATAATTGACGGTAGGAGGATTGTATGTAGTCCTGAAAAATTACGGTAATCCCGTTTTGTTTAAACAATTCAATGTCAATAAAACTTTGCGCCGATTTACCATCATAAAGCAAATCAACTCCCGTAAAATGGGTGCAAATTTCAACGATCCTCGAATTTCTTTCCGTTGCTTTTTTAGGTATATTCGAAGCGTAGGAAATTGGAGTATTAATTCCAATGTAGTTGCAAATAGCGCTGTTGAGTCTGTAGTTTAGGTCAACAAGCTTCTCATATTTGCCGAATACGATCGGTTTGATAATACCCATAATTTCTTCGAAAAAGGGAGCCTTCTTGTACCATTCCGTTATCTTATTTATTAAATCATCTTCCCATTTGCTATTGTAAGAGATCAAAGCCTCATGGATCAAAGTACTTCTTGACGCGTTTCCTACCGGAACATGTATGGGTTTAACCCCATAGGGAGACTTCAACTGATTATTATTACGCCAGTCTTTTTTTGTGTATTGAACATCATCTAAATAAACAAAAATATCGGCAACAGCCATTTGCTCAAAGTATCCGAGCCAAGGTACGAAACAAGGTTGTATGATAGAAATAATCATTTTAAAGTCCGTTTATAATATCAATTGTTTTTGAAATATCAGATTCAGTAACCCTGTGGTCCACGAAGAGATTGACCACTTTATCTCTGAAGCGGTAACTTCCATGATATTTCTTTTTGTCGACATTTTCTTCAAACAATTCGGCAATCGGCGGATACCATGTGCTCACGAGAAGGTTGTTTTCTCTCAGTTTGCCAATAAGATCTTGGCGTTCCGGAGAGTCTACTAATAAATTATAACGCCAATAAATTTGCCCCTCTTTGTGATCAATGTGTCGGACCTTGTTAGATCGAATCTTGGTTCGGTAGATCGAAGCTTTTTTTGCACGTAATTCGACGTTTTGCTCAAGCGTTTGCATACGCGCTACAATCTCTTTTTTTGCCTGCGCGTCTATTTTATAGAGCAAAAAATCGGAGTAGTTTTCATACAATGGAACGTATGTTGAAGGAGCCGGGTGCTCTTTATTTAAACGAATATCTCTCAGTTGTTTTTGAAATTCACTGTCTTTTGATCTATGTATTTCGGAATATGTTTCAAGAGAGTCTGTAAGATGCTCCACTTTTTTTTTTAAGTTTTTATCTTTTACAAACGCAGCTCCTCCGAAACCATGCTCTATAATCTTCGCATATCCGAAACTAAAAATTGAGGCGTCGCCCCATGATCCTAGAGGCTTATCATAAAATTTTCCACCCAAGGAATTACAAACGTCTTCGACCATAAATAAATTATTTTTGACAGCCCATGCGCTGATTTTGTCGATGTCTAATGGCAAACCAAAATTATGAACGGCCAGCAACACGGATTCATTGCCTGTAAAAGCGTCTTTTATATTTTCAAGCTTGGCAATTCCATCAAACTCATTCACATCGTATAAAACAGGAACCATATCGGCTTTTTTAACAATCGGATAAACAATTTCGCAGATATTAACCGGCAGTAAAACTTTTGCATCGGGTCTGTTTAAGCTTTTAAGAATACTCCACAAGGCCGTGGAACCCCTGCCTGTAAAGATAAAATCAGCAATATCAATTTTCATATTCCACACGCTGATTATATGCTCTTCGGAAGTCGAGATTCTTGTTTATTCTTTCCAACTTAAAAACAACCATCGCGAGGAGCATGAATTGAATGCCGACGATAGCTAGAACAGAAGAAAATATTAGAAGATTCGTCGGTAATATAGAGTGTTCGACAATTCCCCAGACGATTATTCCTAAAACAGATGCAGAGCCAAGAAATGAAAATAAGATGCCTAACGATATTAGCAACACAAGAGTTGTTCCTCCCGTACTAAAGTTTAGTAAAGCTAACGCAATGGCATAAATCAAGTCACTGATTTTGTAGTGGCTTTTTCTGGTCTGGGTGCTATTATATTCAACCGAATATTCCAGTATTGTGAAATTGAGATTCATCATGAGGATGGGTAGATTTTGAACCAAGATATCTTGGGCGAGTATCCTGTCAAGCGCTTTTCTTTTTAGAAGTTTAAATGTTGACCCGATATCTTTAAGTTTTGTTCCGCCGATTTTTTGAAGTAATAGTGAAATTATTTTTGAGCCGATCCTTCTGGAAAAACTTGCCGACCTTGTGATTCTGGAAGCGCTGATAATGTCCCATGTTTTATCTTCTTTGCCGTATTCAAAAAATTCTGTCATTCTCTCGGGATCGACCTGCAGATCCGAATCCATCATATATACATAGTCACCTGTCGTGTGTTTTAGAGCTATGGATGTTGCAATATGTTGCCCTGAGTTCTTGTTGAGGTGTATTAATTTAATAAAAGGATATTGAGGCAATAACTCTTTGATTTTAGCAAGCGTATTATCGGGACTGCAGTCATCAACAAGAACTATTTCAATGTCTTCTGAAATGGACTTTAACGCCGTAACAGCGCGACGGATAAATTCCTGAATTTTCATGCCCTCATTATATACCGGGGATGCTAAAGAGACTTTCATTATTTAAAATTAGTTAAAGTGATATTGCTCTTCCATAAATCTCAAAACAAATCCATGATTGATAACAGGCTGAGTAATTTCTTTACCAAAAATTACCTCATTGATCCACATTTCTACGTCATTAAATCCAAAATTTGCTCTAATCCCCGTTGTTCCTGAAAACCGCGGGTTAATCTCCAATATTTTAGGGCCGTCTTTCGTTACTCTAAATTGGATATTATTCGAACCCTTCAAGTTTGTGTTTAATATGACATGTTTACAAAATTTATCCAGTTCAGGATTATTCACTGTTTCAGCGGTATTGGTCATACCGAATTTCAACTTTCTTTTCATAACGATGGTTAGAACCTCATTCACAGAGGTTCTGTAGGTTCCTGCTGTATATTCCTCATCATCCGGAATCAGGTATTCCTGAATTATCGGATCAGGAACTATGGGTTGATACTTTACAACTTCTTCAAAGGAACTGACTTTGAAAATGGTTCGTGAACCGCCACCCTGCCTAGGTTTTATAAGCATAGGATAGGGAAGCGCAGTTATTTCGTTTTTCAATTCGCTCAAATTATCGGCCAGGAAAGTTTTTGGAGTCGGTAGTTTGTGATTTTCATACCATTGATAGGCAAGCCATTTATCATTAAATCTAATAATTTCTTCATACTCGTTTATAAAAATATTGCATGCAAACTCGTTCTTAAAACTATTTTGATGTTTTGAAAGAATGAAAAATTCGAGATCCGCGGTGGGTATAACGATGTTGATTCTTTCATCTTTTACGATCCGTTTCAACGACTCAATATAATTTGCTTCGTCCTTTGCTAGGGGGACTGTATAGAATTTGTTACACCAATATTTCCCGACTACTTCGTTGTATATATCACATCCGATAAGCCGATAGGGTTGCTGCATCAGTTTTATTGCTTTGATAATAGTGAACGCAAGTTCAGAACCCACTGCTGTTACCAGTATATTTATCATACCTTTAAAGTCTTTTCAAGTTCACGAGCAATTAGACCGATATCTCCAAATCCATGCGCATTGCTGCCAAGCGCGATCATAGCGTTTTCTTCGGCGCATATTTCCAGAAAATGAATCAAAGGTTTATGGTAGACAGGGTTTATTTCCACCGCAACATTATTTTTTGTTGCCTCCTTGATTATTTCTCTTGTGAGATGAATCGGAAACGGAGTACAATACTTACTGCAAGTTGCTCCGATATGGGCGATGGCATCTATCTCGGTACTTGCAGCCAATCCCATTAGCGTTCTATATTCCAAATCAATAGCTTCGTTTTTTGACAAATCGGCAATTTTCCTAGTTTCAAGTCCCGGGTAACGGTGAGCCGCACCAAGAACAAACTCTGCTTTTTCGACCATTTGATCCGTTAATTCAACTTGTCCCTCAAATGATACTGCGTTGGCTTCGAGTCCAATAAAGGCTTTAATTTTATCCTGATACGTGACTCGAAAGTTCACTATTTCATGAACGTAACTCTGAAACCAGTGAGGATTAATGGAGCGCCATGGTTCTGTGTGTTCTGTAAATATGATCACTTCAAGCTCTTCTTCTATTGCTTTTTCAAAGACCTGTTGAACGCTCGCTTTCCCGTCGGTATAATTCGTATGTATGTGAAAATCCCATTTTGGAACTCTCTTATGGTTCAAAAGGTCTGAGGCAGATATTAAATAAGCCTTATCAAATTTGGTTCGCATGGTCTTGTCTTATTCATGAACATTGTAATAAGTCCAGGGATCAATAAGTTGATTCAGATTGACGTGATTAGCTAGTCCAATATGACACCCTTCGCCAAGCACGGCACTATTGCCGATTACTGACCCTGCGCCTATGAGACAAAACGGATTTATGACTACATCTTGATTAATATTTACATGGCTTAGCACACAAGAACCCTGTTTTATTATGCTTCCACTTAGAACGGAAGAATTGGGGCCGATGATCACGCCATTTTCAATTGTACAATATTTTGAGCGTATCACACTTTTATGAACCAATGAAGGGAAATGGAATCCTTGCGCCGATTTTTCTTCAAAGATCAACTTTCTGTATTTAGGGTCACCAATGCCGATTACCAGATTTGTTGTTTTTTTTACGTCAATGTCTGTTATTTGCCCAAGGATACTATAACCGAGAACATCCTTCGAGTTAGGATAGCCGTCGTCAAAAAAGCCGGCTATCTTGAATTCATCAAGTGACTCTATTATGTCAATAATCAACCTTGCGAGCGTACCCCCTCCAAGAACATAAACATTCATTATTGTATTTTATTCTTAATTTTGAATTAGTTTAGCTAGGTGACTATTCATTACATCTATGAGTTTGTAAGTGATCTCTTCAATCGAAAAATTATCAACTCCAAATTTTCGCGCATTATCGCTCATACTTTTCCAATAATCCACATTCTCAACTATTTTTTCCAGTTCATTTTTCATTGCAGTTATCGATTCCACCTTTGCGCCTAATCCATATTTCTCAATCACTCCATCCGGATCCGAATGCAGGCTCAGCGTTACCGTCCCCGCCAGCCATGCCTGAACGAATGCATTGGGGAGACCTTCATATCCATTGTCCGTTGTATTAACCAGAACATGCGCTTTGGATATCAGAGCTTGACTTTCATGAAAAGGAACTGCGCCCAGATATTTTAAGTTATTCATATGCTGCATTTTCTGCAAAAGAAATGATTTTAATCTCGAGTCAACAAACTGGCCCGCCATCCAGAATTCACACTCCAAATTCCGACAAGATTCGGCTAGTTCGATAAATAGCTCCGGTCTTTTTACTGCCTTTATGCTCCCGATCCACAGTATTTTTAGCGGAGCACTACGTTCCACAGGTTCCGGGACGGGGTGGCCCGATTTAATAACCACAGAATCTAAACCAAACGTTTCTTTCAGCCTGTTTTTTTGATACTCCGTTTGAACGATAATGCGTGAAGCGTTTTCTATTCCATATTCACAGATCACATCATTGATTTTTGCTTCACACCATAATACAGTTTTTTTTATAAACGGTCGGTTTTTCTTTCGAAGCTGTCGTTGATATTTTCCTCTTTCAACCCCGCTCTCTCCGGCGCTTGCCCAGGCAAATGTTTTGTGATTCTTTTTGCAATAACGGGCAACAAATCCGGTAAGTATATCACGCCCTCGTTGATAATGATAGTCTGCATTGATGGCCGTCAGCACTTTCCTTATCTTACGATACTGCAAAAGCGGAAGAAACGGGCGATGCCGTATCCAGTGCACGGTCATGCCTTCATACGATTCGAAAAAATTATCTTTTCCTTCCTTGCTGTAGGCTATGTAATGGACGTCCCAGCCGCGTTTTTTCAACTCGCTGCCGATTAAATAAGTCTGCACCATCGGCCCGGTGATAGTTGCTTTTTTATCTGAAATAAAGAAATCCGAAACAAAACAGATTGTCCTGCTCATTTTTTCACCGCCAGGATATAGAATTTTCTTGCAAATAAACCATGTAGAAATTTTGGCAATCGAAAGTTAATCGTTTTATGAAAAAGTCCGGATGCTAAAATATTGAGCCCGAAGGTTGAGGTGCTTGGATTTCTGATTTTGATTATAAATCCGGAATCTACTATAGTTTTCTCCAGTTGCTTACGATTGTAAAATCTGTAATGATAGCCTTCACCCACGATTTCATTTCCAAACAAAATACTCATCCGGTGCCAGAAAAAATAAGGATTAGGTGTGCTCAAAATCAAAAACCCGCCTCGCTTCAAAATTCGACATGTTTCAGAAAGCAGTAGTTCCGAATGATTGATATGTTCAATTACCTCCAGCATTACTGCGCCATCAAAGGCCTCATCGGCAAAATCGGGTAGAGGTTTATTCAGATCGCACGATTTAGCTTGAAATCCGTTTGAGATTGCGTTTTGTACATTTTCAGGGTTAATGTCTATGAATGTCACAGAACAATTTTCCTTTTGCAGAAGTCTGGAAAATTCTCCGCGGCCTCCGCCAAACTCAATAACATTCCTGTTCGCAGGGTTCCAGCTCTTTAAAAGGTTTAGGGCGAAAGAGTATTGAGGGCGGTTAAAATTTTCAGATCGTAATTCAGAATATTGATTCACTATACGCTGTTGTTTGTTTTCGAGCATTTTTTATATTTTTTGGTTGAGATGTTAGGACGATAATTATGAATCTATTAACGCCGGCTTGACAACACAGAAACACTATTTAATTAAATATAAATTTTCTTTTTACGGGCTGTCTTCCTTATCCGTTGAACTCACCGTCAAATCAATCGTGGACAGCGGCGCGACCGTCATGGAACTATCGAGATAACACGTGAAAATACCAAGCAGAAGTTCAGGATGATACAATGTTAAATACAGACATTTTATCATTTCGAGTTATCTCCACTCACGATGTTAGAAAAAGATATTTTCAATTTTAAAAATATTGATTCATAATATTCGTATGAAATTGCTGCTATAAGTATTACAATAAATAAACTCAGGGGATACACTAGCCAATTTGTAGTGCAATTCATATAAATAGCTATATAGAGCGACAAAACAATGCCAATTGGATGATACATGTACAAGCCATAAGAAAGTTTTCCTAAATAATCAAACACCTTATTTTCTAAAGAAATCTTTAATTTACCATTTACGGCAAAATTCAAGATTATGATACCAAACAACGAGCCGTAAAATTCGTAATGGAAATAGGGCATACGTACGCCTCTTATTATTAAGACAGAAGTAAGAATAATTGTTGTGTAAAATACAAAATTATTCATAAAAAGTTTTAAATATTTACTTTTTTCAAAAAGTAAAATGGCGTAAAAACCACCTATTGCCATGCAATCAATATTAAAACTTGACCAAAAAGTTTTTATTACATGTTTATATGGAAGGGTATCAGAATAATTAGAATTCAATATTTTTGCGATAATCAAATACAAAAAAATGATGAGCACCATTAATTTTATTCGATTCTTCTTAAAGAACTTCAAAAGGACAGGCCACACTAAATAGTATTGTTCCTCAGTTCCAATAGACCAAGTGTGTGAAGCGTAGGGGATTACGCCGAATAATGCCAAAACAAGATTTGGGAAAAAGATAGCGTATAGAATAATTTTTAAAATCAAATCCTTATACACTACATCTTTTTCGAAACCAGGCAAAGTAAAAATACTAATATTCGGAAAAATCCACAAAGCCAGAAAAATAATTAAAAAATATAATGGCCAAATTCGCAGAACCCTGCGAATATAGAAGTTTTTTATGTTTATGTACTTAAATTTGTCTTGTTCTGCCAAAAGAAGATAAGTAATCAAAAAGCCACTTAAAACAAAAAATAGAACCACACCAAGCTTTCCAATAACATCAATAAACGGCACTACTTTCCAATAATTATCAATCTTAAAAATTTGTTTGATTTGCTCTACATGATGTATGATTACTAAAAAGGCAGCAATAAATCTTATGCCATTTAGGTTTGGAAAATAAATTTTCTGTTTATCCAAGCAGTCTCTCTTTATTCATATTATGTCGAGCAAAGTCAACGTTGATTCTTCACTTCGCATTCTATCAAATAGTCATATACTATAGGTTCCTTGCTTTTTGAATTGTGGTCCTAGTTCAATGACTGCAGGAGCAAGTGTGTTATGTTTATTCATCTTCCTTATCCGTTGAACTCACCGTCAAATCAATTGTAGACAGTGGCGCGACCGTCATGGAACTATCCAGCGATTGGGCGATCACCGTACCGGGTAAGAGTTCATGTGAATATTTTTTGACAATGATGCCCAGTCGTAATCCGGATTCCACGATCAATGATTTTGCTTCGAGTAAACTTTTGTGTATGAGATACGGAACTTTTGCTTCTACGAGATTATTCCCAATACTCACTACAACGTCTATGGAAGCGCCGATATTAATCTTTTGATTAGGCTCGATCGACTGTTCCAGTATCACGCCTGCCGGGAACTCGTTGGAGGCTTGTGAATCGACCTTTCCCATCTTCAGATTCAATGATTCGAGATTAAACTGAGCGTCACGTAATGTGGACAGCTTGAGAAGAGGAACATTGATCATGCGGTCATTGTCCGCGATAATAAGCTCAACGCTCCGTCCCGGTTTTACGGTGGTCATAGCTTCCGGTATTTGCTGAATCACATGATCCGGCGTGGCGAGACGATCGTAACGATTTTTTCTAATTACGGTGAGCTGTGCATGTTCCAAAATTTTTTTTGCTTCGGCAAAATCTTTGTCCACTACGTTCGGAACCCTAACCTGTTCGCCATGGGAAACATAGAATGGCATGATCCATTTATCCATGACAAGAACGGTGAGAATAACCAGCATTGAGAGTAAAACCGAAGTTTTAATAAAATTTTTCAAGCGTATGTATTATAAGCAAAAAAAGCTAATCGAAGTGAGGCAAATATATTTAAAACACCGTATAAAGGCAAACTAAAATAATAAATTGACAAATCCGGTTTACTTTAGTACACTCACCAACGGCTCTCCAGAAGTCAATTCAGACTCAATAACACTGCATAAACCCAACCCGTATTCATGGAAGAAAAAAAGCACAAAATCCTTATCGTTGACGATGAAGAGTTAAACGTTCGATTTCTGTCCACTTTCCTGCAGCGTAAGGGATATGAAATCGATGTTGCCTCAACCGGCGTCGAGGCCCTGGAGCATATTGAAAGAGGGAAACCGGATGTAGTGCTGTTAGACGCTATGATGCCGGAAATGGATGGATTCGAAGTCTGCCGTCAATTGAGAAAAAATCCTGAAACGCATCTTTTGCCGGTGATCATGGTTACAGCGCTTCACAGTATCGAGGATGAAGTACGCGCCCTCGAAGCGGGTTCGGATGATTTTTTACCGAAGCCGATCAATAACCTTGAACTCATGGCCCGATTACGTTCTCTTTTGCGAATCAAAACACTGCACGACCAATTGCGCGAAAGTAAAAAAGAATTGGAAGAAAAAAACCAAAAACTGATCGAGCTGCAGGGGCTTCGCGATTCATTGACCCAAATGATCGTCCATGATCTGAAAAACCCCCTTACCGGGATTATGGGCTGCAGCGAGCTTCTGCAAATGATGCCGGAGAATCTTTCTGAAAGACAGCTTTCTATCATCAAAAAAATGGATGAAAGTTCATCGGTCATTCAAAATATGATTACGGATATTTTGGACATAAGCCGTATGGAAGAAAATAAAGTCAAGCTTCGAAAAGAGCCTTTTCATATTTTGGAAATTCTTGACGCCAATCTGAATGAAATGGCCTATACCATGCAAAAAAACGGCATAAGCGGCCAACTCGATGTTGATAACGACGTACCGATGATCAGCGCCGATAAAGATATGATCCATCGCGTAGTGGCTAATTTACTGCACAACGCGGTCAAACATTCCGTGAAAGGCGGCAAAATCAATTTGATTGCTAAATATGAACCTGAAGTAACGCGCCTCCATGTGACAGTGAAAGACAATGGTGAAGGTATTGCCCCTCAATATACGGAAAAGATATTTGAAAAATTTGCTCAGGCCGATCTTAAAAAACTGGGACTTAAAACGGATAGGGGATTAGGATTAACTTTTTGCAAGTTGGCCGTGGAGGCTCACGGCGGAAAAATATGGGTTGAAAGTAAAGTCGGGGAAGGGAGCGAATTCAAGTTTTTCCTTCCCGGAGCGTCCGGAGTGTAATTTCATGTCTAAGAGCATCGCGCTTTGTGTTGACGACATTTTATTTACCTCAAAAATTGCTGTAACGGCCAAAGCGCTTCAGATTGAGACTAACTCCATAAGCGGTAAACCTGAAACAATAGTCGAACAAATTCGCTCATTGAAACCATCGGCTATTTTAATGGACTTAAATTCCAATAAAATGAATCCTATTGTGCTGATTCATTCATTAAAAAACGATCCGGTCACCGTATCGATCCCTATTATTGGCTTTTTATCGCACGTCGACACCGATACGCGCAATGCTGCAGTTTCCGCCGGATGCGATCAGATTATAACCCGCTCAACTTTTGTTCAAAAATTACCCGGCATTCTATCTGCCATTTAAATTTTTCTAATTACCATGATCTTCTTATCCCGGTTTTTTAAATATGTAATCGAATTCATATTTCCTCCGTTCTGCATTCTATGCGACGGGCAACTGAGTTTAAATGATAAACTGGTATGCCGATCGTGTCTGATCGATCTGAAAAAGGTAGAAGGGATTGTTCGGGAAGGAGTCATTGATTTTGACTGTATAGATGAAATCCGGGCTGGCGTATATTACGATACAAAACTACAGACGCTGATTCATCATTTTAAATATCAGCGCGCACTTGGTTTAGCGGATGCGTTCGCCGATATGCTGGCGCCGATCATTCTTGAAAACGCGCCATGGCGTGCGTCCGATTTATTAATTCCGGTTCCGCTGCACAAGGTCAAATTCAGGGAACGTTCATTCAATCAATCGGAAGAAATTGCAAAAGCGCTGTCCGACAAAGTGGATATTCCATGCAGCGCTGACGTTTTGTTACGGAGGGCCAATACCGAATCCCAGACGCAAATGGCCGATGCGCAGGAGCGGGTAAAAAATATGGCGAACGTTTTTGTGGTCAAAAACACCCATGCTGTGAGCGGCAAAACAATCATATTGATCGATGATCTTATTACGACAGGTTCAACTGCCAATGCCTGTGCGCGGGTGTTAAAACAACATGGCGCTCAAAAAGTGTACGTCCTAACGGTTGGGAGGCCGTATTTCTAAAAATGTAATATCAAAATCCCCGTTCAGGTGAAAATGATAACTTGCAATGAATATATTTAATACCGATATTCGAGCCCTTTTTACTATTCAGGAGTGATATTATCGATAACAAATCAAAACGTAAGGTCGGGTTTGTCGTTAATCCCAAAGCGGGGATTAACAAAAGCGCTTACGACGAGATAAAGTCCCTTTGCAAAAAAATATTTGATGACAGCTATCAAATAGAGATTCATCTCACCCGCGGTCCCGGTGACGCAACGGCAATCTCTCAACATTATGCACAGGATAACTTTGATGTGGTTGCATCGGCAGGGGGGGATGGAACGGCTAATGAAACGGCGCAGGGATTGCTCGGGTCTGAAACCGCAATGACCATTATTCCTTATGGGTCGGGCAACGGCCTTGCCCGCGGACTCCGCATTCCTATGAATAAAGAAAAAGCGCTGCGAACGATCCTTACCGGCAGCCCGCGCCTTATTGATGTTGGAGAAATTATAGACGGGGATAAGCGTAAACTCTTCTTCGGCTTTGCCGGTATCGGATATGACGCATTTATCGGTAAGTTGTTTAATGATCGAACAGGGCGACGAGGATTGTTTTCTTATATTTATCTTTCAATCGTGTCGTATTCCGAATTCAAACCGGTGTCGATGAAGATCAAGGTTAACGACAAAGAAATATTTACCAATCCGTTTGTTCTGGCCGTTGCGAATACGAACGAATACGGCAATGGCGCCAAAATCGCTCCTCACGCAATTCCGGATGACGGTTTTTTTGAATTGTGTATACTGCAGGATATGACGATGTTCAAAGGGCTTCTCCAAGGCTGGCGTTTATTTGACGGCTCGATAGATAAGATCGCTGAAATGACCATGCTGCGCACAACAAAAGTTGAAGTGTTTCCGGAATCGTCAGTTTATTATCATGCAGATGGAGAAACACAGCAAACATCCAACCCTTTGATTTTTAGCATTCTGCCAAGACATCTTAAAATGATCGCTCCACAATGACCTAATATTCTCTTGACTCTCACATGCTAAAAAATTAACTTTTAGCGTGTACTCAATATTATTCTGCAAATGTAGAAACCGGCACCATGAACGAAGACGTCGCGTCACTCCATAAAATTGACATTCTGAAAAAGGTTCCCATTTTCAGTGAAATCAGTTCCAAAGATCTTGAAAAGATTGTTGCGGTAACCCATCATAGGAAATACCGCAAAGATAATATGATCCTGATCGAGGAGGAAGCCGGCCAAACCATGTTCATATTGATGAGCGGGCAGGTTAAAATTTCCAGAATCAGCGAAGACGGGAGAGAAGTGATTCTTGCCGTGATGGGCGCGGGAGAATTTTTCGGCGAACTTTCCCTGTTGGACGGTCAATCACGTTCTGCGAATGTGACCGTTATTAAAGACGCCGAAATGCTTTTAATCAATCGCGACGATTTTCTGAACCTGCTCAATGAGTTTCCGAGAATTGCTATTCAATTACTCAGAGAATTAGCAAGCCGTATGCGTAAATCCGATTCACAGATCAAAAGCCTTTCACTTAAGAATGCAACCGGAAAGGTTACCGGCACCATTCACCGGCTGGCGGAGGATATCGGGATTCGAACCGGTAATCATGTCCACATTGAAAATCTGCCCACACAGCAGGATTTGGCAAATATGGCGGGCACATCCCGTGAAACTATCTCACGCGTACTGCAAAAATTGGCCAATGAAAAATACATCACGAGAGACGGGAGTAAATTGATTATTACGGACTATGAACGATTCAAAAAGGACTTTATCTAAAAAGAGGCCTAAACGTTAGAATAAAAGCCAACCTTGAAAGGTTGGCTTTTATATTTATGGATTTTCTGACAAAAAAAAATTATATTTATCCGCTTTTTTTTAAAGGAAATATTTCCACGGATGAATACACGGTCTAAAATTTTAATCTGTGACCCGTCTCCAAAATCTGAGATGATGCTTTTGACGATCCTGGAATCTAACGATTACGAAGTAGAAAAAGCAATGGATGGGCACGAGGTATTGGATAAGGCCAAATCGCTGAATTACGATCTGGTGCTGGTGGCCTCCGATATGTCGGGCATAGATGGTTTTCAGGTCTGCCGATTGCTCAAGGAAAGCGAAAAGACACGGCATATTCCCGCCATGTTGTTGTCGGAACTGCCCGACCAGGCTGCGCGTATTAACGCGATCGAAGCGGGTGCGGATGAGTATATCCCAAAACCGTTTAACAGAGTTGAACTACTCACGCGTGTCGTGACCTTATTAAGGATCAAACACCTCCATGACCGTCTGGAAAGATTGATCGAAGAAAAAGAAGCCGAAAAGAAGAAACTTGCTGAGAAAAACCATGAATTAAAGATTTTGTCCGAGATTGCCCGCATCGTCATTTCAATAAAAGACCAACGCAAGGTTTTGACGGAAATCTTGAATAATATTCGCGATGCGTTTAAAGTTTACGGTTGTTGTCTCGTGATTCATAAAGACGGGGAATGGATATTGGACACGTGTTCAAGTAATATGAATCAGGAACAGTTTATCCAGACGATTTTACCCGCAAGGCCGGTTTACGACTTTGTATCGCACAGTGAAAAATCAATTATTATCAACAGCACCAAAGAAGATGATCGTTTTCCGGATGCATGTTCCGTGTTGAATCAGATGAACGTTTTCACCATGCTTTGTTCGCCCGTCTTCATCCGCGGCCGTCTGATCGGCGTTCTGCAGGTATACAACAAAACAGATAAGTCCGAATTTACGTCCAACGATCTGGCGGTTCTAATGACTTTGTGCGGACAGGTAGCCCTTGCGATTGAAAATTTACAGCTTTTTAACAAACTTTCGGACTTTAACAAAAATTTACAGGAACAGATAGCGGCGGCTACGCATGCATTGGTTGATCTCAAGAATTTTAACGAAAGCATACTTCAGAATATTAGTTCCGGTCTTATTACCACCGACATTTCAGGTAAGATTCTATTTGCAAATCACGCCTGTACAACTATACTTGAATATTCCGAATCCGATCTGCTGGATCGCCACATGAATGATATTTTTGGCAATGAATCCGCCGCTGCCATGATGAAGCCCGTTATCGATCAGGATAATATGCCGGTGAGCGCAGAGTCGCGCGTTATGACAAAGAATAAACGCGATATCTATTTAGGATTTACTACCACAGTCCGGTATGACGCCGATCACCGCATGCTGGGTTATATCGTCAGTCTTCGGGATATTACTCAGATCCGGGAGATGCGTCAGACGATCATGCGGATGGACCGCCTGGCGTCGTCTGGAGTTTTGACGAGCGCGATTGCGCATGAGATCAGGAATCCGCTTGCAGGAATTAAGACCATGGCGCAAGCTCTAGAAAAAGAAATGAAAGCGGATGATCATCGTATGGAGTACGTCCAGCGCATCATAAAGCAAATTAACCGGCTTAATGAACTTTTGAAGGCTTTCTTTACTTATGCGCGCCCCGTTCGTCCTGAGAAAAAACAATGCGATTTTAGATTGATCGTCAAGGAAATTAAAGAATTAATAAAGGGCCGGTGTGAAACCGAAAAGATCAGTATCGTGGAACTGTACGATCCGTTTCTTCCAAACGTATTTATAGATGAAAATCAAATACAGCAGGTTATGATCAATTTGATGGTCAATGCCTTGGATGCTATGGGGAAAGGCGGTAAACTTACCATAGAAGCATTACTGACGCGGCGCAGTTTACCTCCGAAATTTCATGACGAGCGAGACGTGATCGAAATTCGCGTATCCGATACCGGAAAAGGCGTTCCGCGCGAACAATTAAAATCGATATTTGACGCTTTTTATACGACCAAACCCAACGGGATTGGCTTAGGCTTGTCCATCGTCTACCGGATTGTGGAAGAGCACGGTGGCGAGATTCTGGTTGAAAGCGTTGAAAAAAAGGGAACGACTTTCACGGTACTACTGCCGTTGCATGAAACGGTGGAATCCGTATCCGTAGTCGATTCAGTCATGTAATAAAAAAATTATTAAGGATGTATATGCGGAAAAAAGTTTTAGTAGTTGATGACGAAGAAGATCTCACATGGAGCATCTCAAAACACCTTATCAAAGATAAAGATGTGTATGAAGTTATTTGTGTGAATAACGGGCAGGAAGCATTAAATCTTCTTTCTCAGGTACCGGTGGATCTTGTTGTTAGCGATATTAAAATGCCGGGCATTTCCGGATTGGATCTGCTGGTCAAGATCAAGGAGACGTATCAATCGACCAAAGTTATTATCATGACGGCTTTCGGTTCTGCGGATGTTCAAAAGGAAGCAACCTCAAGAGGCTCGCTGTATTACATAGAAAAGCCGTTTGAGATTGAGGATCTTCGGAGTTTAATTCACAGCGCCCTGATCGAGAAAAAAGGATTCGATGGAAAGGTCACTGATTTTCAACTTTCGGACCTTATACAAATGAATGTATTGGGCCGCATGGTTATGGCTTTAGTTGTAACTAAAGACGATGAAAAGGGATTGATCTATTTTAATGAAGGTAATGTGGTTCATGCCGAGTGCGGCAATATACTGGGTGACGATGCATTTCATAAAATCGTTTCATGGGAAACCGGTAAATTTGAATTTCGAAAGGACGAACGGCCTGAAAAAGAAACGATAACGCAAGGCTGGCAGAGCCTGCTCCTCGAGGCCATGCGCCGTAAAGATGAAGTGACACCGGAAACGAAATCAAAAATAAAAGAAATCACTCGTCAGGAACAGTTAGATAAGATCAAGGCATCGTTGAACGATTTTATTAAAGTCAAAGGAGTAGACCTGGTTGCGATAGTGGATAACGCCGGATTTGCGCGCGCTTCATTTTTTAACGAAAAAAAAGAACCGGTACTTGATATTACGACGTTGGTCAATTTTATACCTGCCGGAGTCGAATATATTCAGAAAGTGAATAATGAGATTAAAGGAGATGGACTGAAATTATTTACATTTGAATTTAACGAGCGAACCTTAGTCTTGGCGCAAATTCCGAATCGCCTGGAATGGCTCTTGATGGTGTGTGAAAACGAGGTGAATTTAGGCGGATTGCGTTTTGCGATAAAAAAGCAGATCCCGACGCTCAGTGAGGTACTATAAATGACAGTGAATCATAATTCTGATCCTACAATTTCGTATGCGGATCTTCACATACATTCTTATTTCTCCGACGGGTTCTTGAGCCCCACACAAGTTGTGGAATATGCGTCAAAATCGGGATTGCGGGCGATATCGCTCACAGATCACGATACGGTGGAAGGGCTGGATGAAGCAATTGCCGCCGGCGCGGTGTTCAACGTCGAAGTCATTACCGGCATTGAATTAAGCGCAACAATTGACGATAGAGATATTCATATTCTGGGGTACTTATTCGACCACCATGACGAAAATTTCAGAAAACAAGTCGATCTGTATAGGAGGGAACGTGTGAATCGGGCTGAAAAGATTGTTCGGAAACTTAACAAATTCGGCGTTCATGTTGATATGGACCAGGTCATGGCGCGTGCGGGTAAAGGAGCTGTTGGCCGCCCCCATATTGCTGATGCGGTTGTTCTGGCCGGCTTTGCAAAAGATACCCATTCCGTTTTTCGGGATTTTCTGGGATACGGCGGTTCGGCTTATGAAGATAAATATAAAATCAGTCCCGAAGTTGCGATTCGTCTTATCCGCGAAGCGGGGGGTGTGTCTTTTCTTGCGCATCCTTCTTTTGGAATGAAACAGAAATACTTGCAACAGTTGATCAGCTCAGGCGTCAGCGGGATCGAGTGTACTCATCCCAAACACACCCCGGAAGCGTCGCTTTATTTTCAGAATATAGTTCAACGGCATCACTTGCTGCAATCCGGCGGATCGGACTGCCACGCTCGCGACGGAAATATTTTTATCGGAAAATTTCCAGTTCATTACAGCATGATCGAAAAAATGAAATTACAAGCGGCATACAACTCAAATACCTCATCCGCAACGTAACCGCGCGGTTCAATCAAACAAAGCAAACACTTCAATGATAAATAGTACATCGACTGTAATTCCGAAACGAGCTCCGCTCAACGACCTTTCGCCCGAAGAAGCGCTTTATATAAGTAAGATGTCCATTAGCGATCTGGAAGCGATTCGTCTCGTCTTGCAGGGAAACTCCGTCATAGATTGGTTTCGTCTGGACTTTAAGACCGATGATGAAATAGAGCTTTTTTTAAAAGTTAACGGTTATGATATTCACAATATTCAGGATCAAAAACGCCTCGACAAAATCCGTTTAGAGTCTCTGGCATATCTCGAGGACAGATACCCTCACCGCATTCCGCCTGAACTCAAAGATCCGGGCATGACCATCCAGCGATTATTGTATTTAGCTTCGCGTTCATTTAAACGCTCTACTCTTCAGATGTATGCCTGCATGTTGCTTAAGATCATGCACACGGTTAATCATATTGACGGAAGAGAACTGCTTCATCGTTGTGAACTGAGAGGTACTGATATTTTTACTGCAGTGGAAAGAAAAGTCGAAAATGCCGTCCGCACAATGCAAGATGAAGGTTTTCATATTGTGGATTTTTATGGAAGTCACAAGGATAAATTCAGCATGATATCCAAACTATTGGCAAAAAAGGAAAACCATGCGGCGGCGATATACGATAAGATTCGGTTCAGGATTATTACTTCAACGGTTGCAGATATATTACCCATGTTATATTTTTTGGGCCGGACGATCTGCCCATTTAATTATATTATACCCGGGGGTTCACATAATAACCTGGTTTCGTTTGCAGATTTGCTGGAGCATTTTCCTTCATTCCGGCATTATGCCGCCTATATGAAAAGGAAAAATAATATTACACGGCAACTGAGTTTCTTTAGAGAAAACGAACATACCAGCTCCGAGTTCCGTGTTATCAATTTCGTCAGCGATATTCCGATTCGCGTCGATGAGATGCTCTATACTCCTGATTTTATAGACCTGGGTCGCATAATCTATGTAACGGTGGAATTCCAGATCATGGATCAGATGAATTATCAGGACAACGAAATGGGCGAAGCCAGCCACATGAAATATAAGCAGAGACAAACCGATGCAGTGAATGATCGTCTCGGCATGCGCCACACTGAGTCGCGATAATATCACGAGATACGAAAGTCTTTTCATGAAAATATCGATCGTTGTGCCTGTTCTCAATGAAGCAAATGTGATTGGGTCATGTTTAGCCAAGTTACTTGAATTGGAAGATGATTTTGAAATAATTGTAGCAGACGGAGGGAGCCGCGATGAGACGGTGCACATTGCGAAGCAGATGGCGGCCGGCAGCGGAAATCGTTTGCAGGTTTGTGAGCATATCAAGCCGGGACGTGCTTTTCAAATGAACGCCGGCGCGGACGCAGCCACAGGCGACGTGTTGCTGTTTTTACATGCTGACTGCACACTACACAAGGGATCACTTAAAGCTATTTCTGAGAATTTAAAGGACGAAGCAATCATTGGCGGGGGGTTTTACAAAAAGTATTCGGTGGAAAATTTTTTTTTGCGTAGCTACCGAATTGCGATGAATGTTATTCGAACAAAATGGATGAAAAGCCTGGTGGGTACGAACGCAATTTTCGTCCGGAAGCAGACGTTCATTCAGTTAGGAAAATTCCGGGAAGTATCGTTACTTGAAGACGTCATGCTTTCTGATCGTATGAAAAAAGCAGGGCGGCTGCTTTTCCTGAAGCCTCACGTTGTTTCATCGTCACGAAGATATTACGAGGCGGGTATACTAAGGCGCATATGGATTGCTTACAAGATCATGTATTTGTATCGCATAAAACATAAATCGCCGGATGAGTTAAAATCCATATACACGCAAATAACGCGATAATAATTATGAGAAAATCATATTGGATCAACGGATGGATCTAAATAACATTAACACGGTATTATTTGATTTTGACGGCGTACTTATGCAGAGTATCGAAGATCATCATCTTTCGTGGAACGAGGTTTTTCGGACGTATGACAGAGAGATCGGATGGGAAGAATTTTCTGTTTTAGAAGGTCAAAGCCTGTTTGCGATTGCTGAACAGTTATGCCGTCTTCATGGAATTGCCGTATCAGAATCGGAGAAAATCGGGCGTGCGAAGAATGAAATTTATTTGCAGAAGGCAAAATTTAAATTGTATGATGGCGCTATGCCGTTGCTGGATTTCCTGAAAAAGAAGAATCTCAGGCAGGGTTTGGTGACCGGAGCGCATCGAGATCGGTTTGAGAAATCTGTTGACGACCATTTTCTTTCATATTTTGACGCTATCGTTACCGCCGACGACGTGGCGCACACGAAACCCAATCCGGAACCCTTCCTGAAAGCGGCGTCATTCATGAGCGCAGAGATCGATGAGTGTATGGTGGTGGAGAATGCGCCCCTCGGAATCACAGCGGCCAAACGTGCGGGTATGTTATGCATTGCATTAACTTCGACATTGCCGGAACAATTCCTGACAGAAGCCGATCTGATCATAAATAATCTGAATGAACTTAGTAAGCTTTTTGAAAGCGTAAGTATTGAAAACAACTCAGGCAAATAACGTTCCTCCATATTCCAAATTAGCCGCTTTTTATGACGGCATGATGGAGCATGTGGATTACTATCATTGGGCGGAGTACATCGATCAGATATTCAGAAAATCAGGAAAATCTGTAAAGGATGTCTGTGAACTTGCTTGCGGCACCGGAACGTTTGGAGTGAGTTTATCAAAATTGGGATATACTATGACTTGTTCTGATATTTCGCCTGATATGATAAGAGTAGCGTCTGCTAAGGCAGAACGAAATGACGTTCAGATCTCTTTTTCTGTTCAAAGTATGTTAAAATTTAATTCCAAAAAAAAATTTGATGCGGTATTGTGTTTGTATGACAGCATCAATTACCTAAAAGAAAAAAATGAGATTATTGCGTTCTTACATAATGCTGAAAAACTAGTTACCGTCGGAGGGTTGCTTATTTTTGATGCATGCACAGAACATAATTCTCTTGAGCATTTTAATCAACGCTATGAATACGACAAGGCGCATCGGTATAGGCGCAGAAGCTATTATTTGGCCGAACAACGCAGGCAGGTCAATGAAATCACCATACAAATTGACGGGACTTTTTATAAAGAGGAACATTCGCAGAATATTTTTGCTATTTCTGATATTGCTGAGCTGATCAGTAAAACTGCATTTAAATTAACGCACACGTTCGAAAATCTGACTTTTAACAAAGGAAAAGAGAGTTCGGAACGCGTGCATTTTGTTCTGGAGAAAAGGAAATAACTTATTCTTATTTAATATATGACAGCATACGAAATAATACTCAAGAAGCGTGATAAACAGGAATTGACCAAAAATGAAATCAAAATGTTGGTCGATGATTTTACAGCCGGAAAAATTCCTGACTATCAGATGTCGGCGTTTCTCATGGCCGTCTATTTTAACGAGATGAACTTTAGAGAAACGACCGACCTCACGATCGCAATGCGGGACAGCGGAACGGTGATAGATCTTTCGATGATACCTGGCATAAAGGTTGATAAACACAGCACGGGAGGGGTAGGGGATAAGATTTCTCTTATTTTGGCACCCTTGGCTGCATCGCTTGGCGTGATCGTACCGATGATCAGCGGGCGTGGGCTCGGACATACGGGTGGAACTCTCGACAAGCTGGAGTCCATTCCCGGATTCAATATTGGTTTATCAATTTCACAATTTCAACAAACGTTAAAAGATATCGGTGTCTGTATGATAGGGAAGACCGCCGAGATAGCGCCTGCAGACAAAAAATTGTATGCATTGAGAGATGTCACCGGAACGGTCGAATCCATACCATTAATTTCTGCCAGCATTATGAGCAAAAAATTGGCGGAAGGAATTGACG
>WBUR01000040.1 GCA_008933615.1 bacterium
GAAATGTGCAGTATTCAGAAGATGGTCGATGAAATCCGTATCATTTTCGGCCAAGGTATGGAAGATAAACACGTTCAATTCAAAACACGGATTCTTCAGAATAATGTTTTTGCCGACCCGGGTCACTTTCGCCAAATTTTGATGAACCTGATCGAAAATTCCATGCAATCAGTTAACGACGGCGGTTGGATTAAGATTGAGTCTGCGTCCGTTGAAAATGAGGTCGAGCTTATAATCGAGGATAACGGACACGGAATCGGAGAAGCAATCAGAGAAAAAATTTTCGATCCCTTTTTTACGACGAAAGAGAAAGGGTCCGGTCTTGGTCTCGCTATCGTAAAGAAATTGGTTGATGAAAACAACGGGGATATCACTTTGGTCTCCGAGCAGAACAAAGGTACGCGGTTTGTCTTGAGATTGCCTGGCGGTCATTACGATAAGTCCCCAACAGAAAGAAAAGGGTAGATATGCGCTTTTTTATTGTAATCGGAATGGTAAGTTTGATTCTGCTTCAGCCGGCATCCGCGTCGGACACGGAAAAAAAATTTGAAAGAAAGAAATTTGACGCGCGTTCATTATACTCCGCCGCGCAATCAACCGGGCAGGAGGCCGCCGGTTCACAACAATCTTTGCCGTACGCGAAATCAAAAAAGAAGGCTTTCTTATTTTCGCTACTTCTTCCGGGGCTGGGTGAATTATATCAAAATGATTGGAAGTTCAATGGTTGGGGATCGGGTTTGTACTATTTTGGAGCAGAGGCGTTATTGTGGTCGAGTCACCTTTACCTGGGAAGTTACAGTAACTGGCTGAAAGAAGATTCGCGGTCACTTGCGGCGCGCAATGCCGGCGTGGATCTGAAGTCTCCGAAACCGTCCAGGTATTATGTGAATATTGGGAAATTCTCCGACATATATACGTACAATGAATTTCAAAGAAGATTGGTCGGAACGTCGACGTTGTATGCTGAGACGAATGCCAATTTCTGGCAGTGGAACAATGACGGCAGCCGCCGTAAGTACGACCGTCTGCGCGCGGACAGCGATACGTACAACAATTTCTCCAAGTACATGCTCTGGGGAATATTTACGAATCACGTCTTGAGTGCGGTGAATTCTATGCGCCTGTTCCGAAATAATGAACGCTGGGGCGAGACCAGAATTCATTTTGACATGATCCCAAGAACGCATCGTCAGCATAGTTATGACGTCAAAGTTGGCTTTTTGGTAAAATTTTAACAAACGGAATTTTATTTGCATACAAAATTTTACTTTTTTATATTGCCTCGTTTTTAAACTGAAAGAAATCAAGTCATGTTAGAAAATTACACTTATGTGCTCATGTTTCTGGTCGGAGGAGCCTTCATGGTTCTGGTCGCGATGGTTATGTCCTGGGCGCTTCGTCCGAGCAAACCTTCTAAAGCGAAACTGACGCCATATGAATGCGGAGAAATACCCGCTCAGTCTGATTCTTATTTTCAATTTAATATTCGTTATTATTTATTCGGTTTGTTGTTTGTGATATTTGACGTGGAAGTGATTTTATTTATTCCGTTGGTGAAAGTATTTAATAACTGGCCGGCGGTTGCGTTTGTCGAACTTACGTTTTTTACCGTAATTCTGTCCATCGGCCTTTATTACGCATGGAAGAAGGGAGCTCTTGAATGGGAGTAGTCAATGACGACATGTTTCCGAAGATTGAAAAATTTCCTGGCGGAGAAATTATCATTACTTCCTTAGATAAATTTTTTACATGGGGTACAAAAAATTCATTATGGCCGCTCGGATTCGGGTTGGCATGCTGCGCGATCGAGATGATGGCCACGCTGATGTCTAAGTTCGATCTTTCGCGCTTCGGCGCGGAAGTGATGCGCGCGTCGCCGCGCCAGGCCGACCTGATGATTGTCGCCGGAACCGTCACCGAGAAAATGGCGCCCCGTGTGAAGCAGCTATACGATCAGATGCCGGAACCGAAATACGTGATCGCCATGGGTTCGTGCGCCATAGGCGGCGGGCCTTTTTATTATGATTCTTATACGGTCGTGAAAGGTGTCGATCAGATCATTCCGGTGGATGTTTATTTGCCCGGCTGTCCGCCGCGGCCGGAAACGTTGATTGACGGTATTTTGCAGTTGCAGAAAAAAATTGAAAAGGAAGGCGTGCTCAGAAAAAAACCGACAACGGTAGACGAAGCTTAGCCACGAATAGCACGAATGATCACAAATGAAGACAAAATTATTTATAAAGATTTATATTATCTTAAATTTTGGTAAACTGAAACTTGAACAGGAAAGAATAGTGCTCTAGCGATTTTATTCGTTTCATTCTTGTTCATTAGTGGCAAAAGAAAATGAAAAAGGGACTATGGAATTTCAAGCGATTGTTGAACTGGTCAAAAACAAATTCCCGCAAACGGAAATTGAATTCGAGAAGAATCTGGTTATTGCAAAAGACGATCTTATCCCGTTCGTTGAATTTATTCGCAATACATCTGAATTACAGATAGACGTTCTGGATCTATTGACTGCCGCCGATCATCCGGCTGAAAACCAGATACACATGGTTTATGGTTTTCATTCTTACCGTCTCGCCCATTACCTCATTGTTAAGGTTAAATTGGATCGAAAAAATCCATCGATTGCAACGCTGACCCGCTGGTGGGAAAGCGCCAACTGGACCGAGAGAGAAGTGTATGACCTGATGGGCGTAAATTTCGAAGGACATCCGGATCAAAGACGTATTCTGACTCCGCCGGATTTTGTAGGCCACGGCCTGCGAAAAGATTACGAACGCCCGGGATTTTTTGTGAAGAAGCCGGATTTCAAATAATTATTACGGTTGCTACCCAGTGGCGACGAACATGGAGAGTTACAACGCATTATGTCTCATGACACGCAAATAAAAAAAGAGCCTTCGAATCTGTTATCCAAACAATTCCGCACAGATTCACCGTTGATCGATCAGATCCCGGGAAGAAAAAGACAGATATTACGCGAAAGTCCCGAGAGCGAACTTAAAATGGAAGAGTTCCTCCTCAATGTCGGGCCGCAACACCCCAGCACCCACGGCGTTTTACGCCTCGTGGTGGCATTGGAAGGCGAAGTGATCAAACGCTGCGATCCGGATCTGGGATATCTGCACCGTACTTTTGAAAAAATTTCCGAAAGCCGCAGTTATCAGCAGATCGTTCCTTTTACCGACCGTATGGATTATCTCGGTTCTATGAATGCCAATTGGGGCGTTGCCGTAGCTGTTGAGAAACTGGCCAAGATCGAAGTTCCTGAACGCGCGGAATATTTGCGCGTGATCGTATCGGAACTCAATCGTATCGCGTCGCATCTTATGTGGATGGGCGCGTTCGGTGCAGATATTGGCGCTGTAACCGCGTTCTTGTACGGGTTTCGAGAACGCGAATTAATTCTGGATATGTTCGAAGAGATCTGCGGAAGCCGCTTGACCTATGGATATATTCGCGTCGGAGGCGTCGCTGAGGACATAACGCCAAAATTTGATAAATTAGTGCGTGAGTTTCTAGACATGCTGCCGGCAAAACTTGAGGATTATCACAATCTGATCACGGGCAATCCGATTTTTGTTGAACGGACACGCGGCGTTGGTGCGATCACTTTGGAAGAGGCGATCAGTTACGGCGTCACAGGCCCGATGCTTAAAGCGTGCGGTATGCCATGGGACTTGCGCAAAGAAGAACCGTATTCCGTTTATCCGAAATTTGATTTTGATATTCCGGTTTACTACAACGGCGATTGTTTCGACCGCTTTCGGGTGCGCATGGACGAAATGGTCGAGTCGGCTAAGATTGTTCGTCAGGCTTTGGACGGACTGCCGGAGGGGGATTACAAAGTAAAAAAACTTGCCCGCAATATTAAACCGCCGGTCGGCGATGTCTATGTTCGGCAGGAGGCGCCGCGCGGGGAATACGGCGTGTATATGGAATCGGACGGCAGTACCAAACCTAATCGTGTTAAATACCGTACGCCAAGTTTTTCGAATCTCTCTATTCTTTCGCTTATGACCGTCGGCTGGAAAATTGCCGACTTGGTTGCGATCTTAGGAAGTGTTGATATTGTGCTGGGGGATGTGGACAGATAAATTAATCTAATTGGTAAATTTAAGTGAAGTAAAAAAGTAATCGGTTATGGAAATTTTGTTGTTCGGAATTATCGGGGTCGTGGTTCTTTTTTCAGTCATCGCTCTCAACGCGTTGATTCTGGTTTATATGGAACGAAAAGTATCGGCATGGATGCAGTCACGATTGGGCCCCAACCGCGTTGGGCCATTTGGTTTATTCCAAACGACGGCGGATATCGTGAAACTGATTCTTAAAGAAAATATCCGTAATGACCAATCGGACAAGGTCATTTATTTTCTCGCGCCAATATTGGCCTTTGTAGCTCCGTTTGCCGCATTCGTAACGGTTCCTATCGCTAACACCATTGGAATTCGCGATCTGGATATGGGCGCGGTCTATATTTTTGCGCTCGGCAGTTCGGTGATATTTTCGATCATTTGGGCGGGGTATGGATCGAACAGCCGTTATGCGCTGATTGGCGCGATGCGATCGGCTGCGCAAATGGTCTCGTATGAGGTTCCGATGATCACGGCAGTGTTGGGCGTGTTTCTGATTGCGGGCTCGTTATCCATGCGTGAGATCGTGACCATGCAGGCCGATCAAACCTGGTTTATCGTATACCAGCCTTTAGGGTTTATTTTGTTTCTCATCGCAGGAACTGCAGAAGCAAACCGCGCCCCATTTGACTTGCCGGAAGCAGAATCCGAGTTGGTCGCAGGTTTTCACACCGAGTATACCGGGCTGAAATTCGCTTTTTTCTTTTTGGGTGAATATGCCGCTATGCTCGTGTCGTGCTGTTTGATCGTTTTATTATTCTTAGGCGGGTGGCTTGTGCCGTTTGTCGATAATTCCATCATTCCGGCATGGATTCATGTTGCCGTGTTTATGATTAAAGTGTATCTCATGATTTTCTTGATGATGTGGTTTCGATGGACTTTTCCGCGTATGCGCGTCGATCATCTTATGGGATTCGGATGGAAGGTGCTTTTACCATTGGCATTTATTAACCTGGTTGCGACGGGCGCCGTCGTGTTGATCTTAAAATAATTTTGAAAGTCGAGGGATCATTGTTGTGAAATATTTTATCAACATATTTTCTGGTTTTTGGAACTTGCTGGTCGGCCTGGGCGTGACCTTTAAGTACATGTTCAAAACAAAAACAACCGTTGAATATCCGGAAGATCGTAAACCGCTTGCCGACCGCTATATCGGTTACGTAAAAATGATGTATGAAACGGAAGGCGAATTTGCGAGTTATACTAAATGCGTCGCCTGCATGGCGTGCGTTGTCGTTTGTCCGGTGTCCTGTATTCAGGTGACTAATGAGAAACATCCCGATCCGACAAAAAAACGAATTGCCAAGGAATTTATCCTGGATTATGTGAAGTGTGAGTTTTGCAACCTTTGCATAGAAGCTTGTAATTTTGACGCCATCGTGATGTCGCACGATTATGACGTATCTATGTATGACCGCGCGGCCATGGATATGATACTGGTCAAGGATATGAAGCACAACAACGATCTTTATGAAGAAAGCCGCAGACAAACCGGAGCGGAATATAAACCGATCATTTCGCCGCGTGAACGGGAAATAGTGGAAGTTATAAATAAAAAAGAATACGAAGAGCGTTTGAAGAAAGCGGCTGCAAAAGCTGCGGAAAATACTCCCGCTCAATCTTGATGAGGAATGGATATTATGGGACATGCTGTAGCATTTTATGTGTTTGGAATATTGGCCGTCGCGCTGGCTCTGGCGACAATACTTCACAAGAATATTTTCAAGTCAGCCACATTTCTGGCCGGGATGCTGTTTTGCCTTGCGGCATTATTTGTTACGCTCGACGCAGAGTTTCTTGCCGTGGTACAAGTGCTGGTGTATATCGGCGCCATCACCATGCTTATCGTCTTTGCGATCATGCTTACCACGCGGATCAACGATGAGACGAAAAGCAAATTTAACAGCCAGCTGTGGATTTCGTCGCTCACAACACTCGGTTTTTTAGGCCTGATCATATCCGTAATCTTAAAAGGCGGATGGGGCGGAGTTATGACGTCATCCGGCGCGTTGCCTCCGGATATGCTTGGCGCCATCGGCACAGCGTTATTGTCTGATTTTATTCTCGCCTTTGATGTGGTATCCATTTTGTTGTTAGTCGCGTTGATCGGCGCGCTTCATATTGCCAAGCAGGACGATCGCAAGCCGTACGTTCAGGAATCGTTTGTGGGCGAGGAAGATATCGCGCCCAAACATCACGTCAAAGAAAATGAAGAGATGCACGTTTAGCAAAAAGGTGAAATATGGAAATCGGAATTTATCATTATTTGGTTTTGAGCTTTATTTTATTTGCGATCGGCATGGTCGGCGTGATGGTTCGCCGTTCCGTTATCCTAATGCTGATCTCCATTGAGATCCTGTTTAATTCCATCAATTTGACCGCAGTCGCATTTAATCGTTTTCTTTATCCGGAAGAGGTCACCGGACAAGTGTTTGTCATATTCATCATGACGGTAGCTGCCGCCGAAGCGGCAGTGGGGCTGGCCATCGTGATGTCGGTATATAAAAATTTTAAGAATTTAGAGATCGGCGGATTACATACGCTGAAAAATTAACTTATTTACATATCACTCGGCGGCAGCGCATTGCTGCGCCGATCTGCGATATTCGATTTAGTTGACGAGGAGCATCTGTGAATCCAACATATTATGAATTAGCCTGGCTCATACCTGCGCTGCCGTTATTTTCGTTTATTTTTACCGCCTTGTTTACACAAAAATACAAAGACCTTACCGCATTCACAGCCGTAGCGGCAGTGATAGCATCGTTTTATTTGTCGATTCGTGTAACGATGGAAATGCTTGCCGGAGCCGGAACCGCTCAGGTCATGAATATTCAATGGATACCGCTTGGGAAGGCTCTGAATGTAAGCGTTGGCGTGTTTCTTGATCCGTTATCGGTCATGATGTTGATCGTCGTGACAACGGTTTCCATGCTTGTGCATATTTATTCTCTTGGCTACATGAAACATGAAGACGGCAAGTCTCGGTTCTTTTCGTATCTGTCATTATTTACTTTTTCGATGCTCGGATTAGTGTTATCGGACAATATGCTCCAGATGTTTATATTCTGGGAACTCGTCGGACTATGCTCATATCTTTTGATTGGTTATTACTATACCAAGAAAACAGCGGCCGATGCAGCTAAAAAAGCTTTTTCAGTCACGCGCGCCGGCGATCTAGGGTTTTTTATGGCAGTCGTAATATGCTGGGGTTATTTCGGAACATTTAATTTTGCGGAAATTCAGTCTTTGTACGGACAAACGACGGAATTTCTGGCGCGTATTTTTCCGTTTTTGATTTTCTTCGGCGCAATGGGCAAGAGCGGCCAATTTCCTCTTCATATCTGGCTGCCGGACGCCATGGAGGGGCCGACACCCGTATCCGCATTGATCCACGCCGCAACGATGGTTGTTGCCGGAATTTTTCTCGTTGCGCGAGCTATTATGATTTTTGCGCAGACACCGGATACGATGCTGTGGGTGGCTTATATCGGCGGTTTTACTGCGCTTTTTTCCGCGACCATAGCGGTTGCTCAGCATGATATTAAACGCATACTCGCATTCTCCACGTTGAGCCAGCTGGGATATATGATGCTTGCCTTGGGCATCGGCGGCAGTATTGGTTTGACTAATACCAGCAACGGGCATGCAGGAAGCGATCTTGCGTTGATGGGCCAGACAGCGGGAACTTTCCATTTATTCACTCACGCATTCTTCAAAGCCCTTCTTTTCCTTGGAGCGGGCAGCGTTATTCATTCTATGCATACGAATAATATATGGGAAATGGGCGGGCTTAAATCAAAAATGAAAATTACGGTTTGGACGTTTATTATCGGAACGATTGCGTTGTCCGGAATACCGCCCTTCGCAGGTTTTTGGAGCAAAGATGAAATATTGGCGCTTTGCATGGAAGTCGGAACCGTTCACGGGTATGTTTTGTTCGGAGTCGCATTGACAGGAGCATTTCTCACTGCATTTTATATGTTTCGCCTGTGTTTCGTTGCATTTTGGGGCAAGACGCCTGCGTCTGCGCATCCGCATGAATCGGAATTCAGCATGACATTTCCGCTTGTTGTTTTAGCCACGCTGTCTGTTTTTGCAGGGTTAATAGGAAATCATGATATCACGCATACCCTTAACATTACAAGTTATGCAACGTTCCTGAACCCGGAATGGGATCATGAAGCTGTATTTCATTTTTCTATTGCGGGCATTTCTGTATTGGTTGCCGGACTCGGAATCGTTTCCGCATTTATGCTGTATGCCAAACGTCCCGCCGAGTGGACGAGCGAAGCGCATGATCCGCTACGAGCTAAATTGGGGAAACTCTATACCCATCTTGAAAATAAATGGTACATCGATGAAGTGTGGTCATGGATACTTAATAACATCTTATTCAGGATTGCCGCCGGGTGTGCCTGGTTTGATCGTAATGTAGTGGACGGTTCGGTCGATCTGGTTGGATTTATGACGACACGGATGGGTTTGATCCTGCAGCCGGTTCAAAGCGGACGATTGCAGAATTATATTTTAGTGGTTTTTGTCGGACTTTTGTTTGTTTTGGGTTTTCTGTATATGAAAGTTCCCGGCATTCTTGCTCAGATGATTCAATAAGCGTATGAAATGGCAAACGCAGTAAAAAAAAAATCTTCTTCCACCCCGCCGATTAAAAATTCAAAAGCCTTTTCGGATTCATTTGAACTTTCGGAAAAATCAATTTGGGCTATTCTTGCTATTGTGGGAGTCGTTATATTTTATTGGCTGGTCAATTCCCCAAGACCTTATGACGACGATAGTATTAACCGTTATTTCATGGCACAGGCGGTATGGGTTAAACCCGATTTTATCCTGAATTTCTGGGGAAGACCGCTGGCCATTTTGTTTTTTGCCCTTCCTGCACAGGCGGGATACTGGTATTGCGCAGCTATCACGGCTGTCTTAACTGTAGGGACATGTTATTTTGTTTATAAAGCGGCCGTTGCTGCAGAAATTCAAAACGCATGGATAGCAATCGTTTTTACTATTTCCCAGCCGTTTTTCTTTATTACCGGTTTTAGCCTGTGTACGGAACCATTGGCAGCTTTCTTTTTGGCGTGGGGATTGTTTTGGTTTTACGCGCGGAAGTGGAATGGCGCGGCGATAGTTTTATCCATGGTTCCGTTGGCACGCAGTGAGCTTGTATTAATCCTTCCCATGTTTGCGTGGCTTTTATTCAAAGAAAAAAAATACGTTCCGATATTACTACTCGGCTTCGGCTTAATGCTTTATCAAACCGCCGGTATGATCGTAACGGGTGACATTTTGTACTTACTTACCGCTTCAAAAAGTTTTGCTCACGGACAATACGCCAACGGACCCTTCGATCATTATTTCAAGACTTTTATTTTTATTTCAGGGCCCATCGTATTCGCTTTTATGCTGCTGCAATTGGCGCATGATGTTAAGAACAAAAGCATGACTATTATCAATTTTTCAGTCATCGTAACGTTTGCGGCTCACGTTTACATGTACTGGAAAGGAAATGTTGCGCATGCGGGTTTTCTTAGGCATTTTGTTGCGATTGCGCCCGTTATGGCGCTTTTGGCTTTACAAGGATTTAATAAATGGTTTGTGAGCGAAAATGAAAAAGATCGGACTTTCAATACCGTAGCACTGGTTTTTATTACCGTATTAGTTTTGGTATACTATTCAGTAGAACTTTTCGGCAGTTTTTCAGTCGTCAATCCGGCTACAGGATTGCCTTTACGCGAGTACTCAAAGTTTTTGTTAGTTCTGTTATTGCTTTTTTTCTTTGTATTAAACCGGTTCCTGAAGATCCACGGTAAAGAGACAAAACTGATCATGCTAACTGCCGTGGTCATCGGCTCATGCTGGTATGCCATGTCAAAAGAAAAACCGCTGCAGCTTGCGCCGGAACAGCAAGCAGTCAGAAGTTGTTATCAGTATTTCAACGAAAACCTCAAGGCCAAGTCTCCCAAAACGATGGTCGCGCATTCATGGTTTTTCTTTTATGACAATTATAATTATTACACGGCGGCGCCGAATGAGGGGGCTTACTATGAAATGCGTAAAGAAAAGTTAGATGAGTTGCCTGTTGGCGGGTTTGTTTTATGGGACTCGCACTACAGTTGGCGTCTTTCAAGCAATGTTCAGCAGGAAGATATTGTAAATAATCCAAATTTTAAAATGCAGCAACAGTTTATATCTACTGACCGGCGATTTGCGATGTATGTTTTTGAAAAAATAAAATTATAGCTGTGAACAACCATTGAAATAGATCAAAAGCCAACACACAATGAAAAAAAATATTCTCGTAACGGGCGGCGCCGGGGCCATCGGCAGCAGCATGGTTAATCAGCTTTCCGAGGATTCCGGCAACCGTATCACGGTTCTTGATAATCTCTCGTCAGGGCATGTTGAGAATATTGTCATGAGGCCTAATGTCCGCTTCATACAGGGCAGCGTGGAGTCGGCTGAAGATTTACGGCAAGCGATTTCCGAATCGACCGATGTCGTTTTTCATCTTGCGGCTAATTTTGCCAATCAAAACTCGGTAGATTTCCCGCAACGTGATCTGCAGGTTAACGGTATGGGCACTTTAAAAATACTACTCCGTTCCGTTGAAAATAAAGTCAAAAAATTTGTTTATACTTCGTCGTCGTGTGTTTATGGGGATCGCAACGAGCCATTGGATGAAAAGTGTCAGGAATATAGCCTGGATACGCCTTATGCCATTACTAAATTGCTCGGCGAAAGATACGTTCGTTTTTTTAACCATCATCACGGCCTAAATACTGTAACGCTGAGATATTTTAACGTTTTCGGGCCGAATGAGTATCCCGGGAAATATCGCAATGTCATTGCCAATTTTCTAGTAAAAGCCATGCGTAATGAGGATATTATTATTACCGGTACGGGAGAAGAGACGCGTGACTTCAATTTTGTGAAAGACTCGGTTCGCGCAACAATTCTTGCGGCGGAAACGGAATCTGCAAGTGGAAAAGTTATCAACATTGCATCAGGCCGCGAAACAAAAATCAATGATCTTGTTCAATTAATACTCAGAATTACCGATTCGAAATCAAAAGTCGTTCATCACGAACGGCGCAGTTGGGATTCCGTTACGCGTCGTGTTGCATCAGTGGACCTTGCAAAGAAAATTCTTGGATATCAGCCGGAGATAGAACTGGAAACGGGTCTTCGTGAGTATTACGAATGGCTCCGTAAGCAAAACCTGAATAAGTGTGAGTGGTAAATGATTTACATATTGCTGCCGTCATATAATGAGGAAAACGGGCTCCAGGAAGTTCTCCCGATTCTTAAGGAGATGTCCGCTTCAAGCAAAGAGCCTTACCGCATTGTCGTAGTGGACGACGGCAGCAAAGATCGTACGAGTGAAGTCGCTCGTTCGTTTATTTCTAAGCTCGACCTCAAGTTGATTACCTTTCCGAAGAATCAAGGTGTGACGGAGGTGTTTCGAAAAGGGTTTAGATTTATTATTGATGACAGCCGGGAGCCGGAAAAAGATATTTGTGTTGTGTTGGATTCTGATAACACACAAGATCCGCGCCTGATACCGGAAATGATCAGGCGAATTGAATCCGGTGATGATATAGTAATAGCATCCCGATTTGAAGGCAACGGTGGAATGATAGGGTGTCCATGGACACGGCAGATTTTCAGTTACGGCGTTTCATGGATCATGCGTATTCTCGTTGGGTTGCCCAATGTGAAGGATTATTCTATTTTTTACCGAGCATGCCGTGTCGGACTGATCAAAGCGAGTTTTGACCGTTATGGCGACAGGCTTATTGAAGGCAAGGGCTTTGCTTCTGTTTGCAGCCTTCTTCTGAAGATGGGCAATCTTACTCGGAAAACTGCTGAAATTCCTCTGGTTCTGCGCTATGACAATAAGCAGGGGATGTCAGGGAATAAGATATTCCGGACGATTCGAGGTTATCTGGAACTTATCTGGCAATATATGGTATCAGATCGTTATCGAAAAATGGAGAGATTGTCTTAAGACTTTTTTTGATAATATTTAGACGAGCGAAACGCAACAGTACACATGAAGAAAACAACAGCAAAGAAAATGGCCGCCAAGGTTGTGTTGAAACCGACCAACGATTTTCCGTTGTCGGAATGGTTTGACCGGTATGCCTTGTACTTTGTGATCGTGCTGATGATTGCGGGTTTTTTGATACGAGTTTATCGTTTAGATTTCCTAAGTTTGTGGACGGATGAATTCATAATTCCCGATCAGGCGGCAGGCGTTTTCCAAGGTAAATCAATTTTAAGCCATCATGACAACAACGGTATTTTTCTGACAGTTTTAGTATTCTTGAATTATTCGATATTTGGCATAAGCGACTATTCTGCGAGGATTGTCAGCGTCATTCTTGGCACGCTGGTCATCCCTGCAACATATTTTCTTGGTAAAATTTTATTTAACCGGTTCGTTGCAACTATTGCTGCGGCACTTGCAACCGTTTCCGTCTATTCAGTGTTCTGGTCCAGAGTCAGCCGTAACTACGCAAGTTTTGAATTATTTTATTTGCTTCTCATTATCGTCTTTTGGTCTGCGCTTGAAAGCGGTAAATCCGGAAACTCGACGGGGTGGCTTGACCGTCACGGAATAAACAAAAAATATCTTTCATTTTTCCCGTTTGCCTTACTGGCGTCACTGCTTAATCACCAGCTCACTTTCTTTTTTATTTTTACGTTCATGGCTTACGGTTCCGCAATGGCCTTATGGAATTTATACAAAAAAAGGGATGGCCGTTTTACGAATAAATACAGTTGGATACTTTACGGGACTTTGCTTTTTGTGTTTTTGTTCTACACGCCGTTTATGGCGGATATCATACGGCCTGTGGTCGGCCTGGTCATGCACGAGGAAGGTGTTTTATGGTTCATTCCACGATGGAACATTATTTTTAATATGTGGGCCTCTGCGGAACCTACCAAAGTATTTAATATCTATATGTCGGTCTTTAAGGTTGATTTTCCAAATTACTGGTGGTTCGGTTTCATCGGCTTGATCGCGGCATTTTTTGTCCAAAGAAAGTCTGCTGTTTTTTTAATTTCACTTTTTATTGTCCCGTTGTTGTTAATGAGTTTTGTATTTTACGACCCGGCCACGACGCGCTATTTGATCTACATTTATCCCTTTTTTTTGATTGGAGTTGGAGCTGGAGTATATGGAATCTGGCGGTTGATAGGTTTGTATTTACTTCCACAATCGATGTCTCCAAGGCCGGGGATCAATATAGCGGTTATTTTAGTAACGGTAGCTGTTCTGATTTCAATTGCTCCGCTAAAAGATCTAAAAGCGTTAATTAATCCGCAAAGGCATGGCATGGTGGCGCGGAGTGAAATATCAAATTGGTTTTTCTCGAATTGGCGGGAAGCTTCACAACATGTTAAGGCGAAAATCCAAAAGGATGATATCATCTTTTCAACTATGCCATCAGGAACTAATCATTACCTCGGTATGGACAGTTCCTTATGGTTTCGGCAAATGCACTACAGCGAGTATGTTAAGCGGTATATTTCCAATGAAAAAATCGAGACAACGTCGCCGAACGGCACGACATATGAAAACTTTGTGGAAACGACGCAGCGGTTCAAAAGAGGCTGGGTCTTTGCCGATTATTATTTCTATAATGTCATGACTGACCCGCGTGTGCGGGATTACGTTATGAAAAATCTAACATATCACTTCGATGCATGTAAGGACGGAACGGTTCAGGTTTTCAGTTGGGATCATGACGCGCCCGAACCGCCAAAATCATTTGTATTCGAACTTGGCAAATCTCCGGAAATGCAGGCTTCGCAGCAATTTCCAATTAATATGCCGGATCTTGGCGGTAAGTCGAAGGTAAAGATCTTCGTGGATGGTGAAGCTATTGACGACGACCGGGAAGCTTTTGTAGTTATTAACAACGCACATTCCGCCTATATTTCGAAGTGCCTGACAAATCAGCGTGAGACGCTTGTTACAGAAATGGATGCAAAGTGGTTTCAACCCGGTCAGAACATTATTCAATTTGGATATAACCGCAATGTTGTGAATGACCCGCGAAAGGGTTTTGCTATTTACAATGTAAGTTTTAGTTCAGAATAATCTAACCATAGGAATTGACAAGTGGAAAGTTATTTACTACCAGCCATTATCGCTTTGCCGGCTATAGCCTCGATTATAATTATGCTGATGCCTGCCGAAGATGCAACGGGTCCGCGCATGCTCTCTTCGTTTGCATCCCTGCTCACAGTGGTTTTATCTGTGGTCGCATACATTTTATATGATCCTTCCAATCCCAGGAATTTTGAATTGAATATTCCGTGGGTGGAACGATTAGGCATGCAGTTTCACCTTGCTGCCGACGGTGTGAGCATTGCCATGCTTTTGTTGACGTCAATTACGGTATTTACAGGGTGTTTGATTTCCTGGGAAATTAAAGAACGGCAAAAAGAATTTTTTGCATTGCTTCTTTTATTGGTGTCCGGCGTATTTGGCGTCTTTGTTTCATTCGACATGTTTTTGTTTCTCGTGTTTTATGAACTTGCCGTATTACCGATGTATTTGCTAATCGGAATTTGGGGAACCGGCAAAAAAGAATACTCTGCTATGAAGCTGACCCTTTATCTCATGCTGGGCAGCGCATTGTTAATTATTCCTATTTTCGGCGTTTACGTACAGGCCCATGCGGCAACAGGCGTATGGAGTTTTGACTACGATTTCTTAATGAAGAATTTTACCGTCGACGAGAGCTGGCAATTCATTTTCTATCCGATGATTTTTGTCGGGTTTGGAACGATCGGCGGTTTGTGGCCGGTGCACACATGGTCTCCGGATGGACATGCCTCGGCGCCTTCCGCGGTAAGCATGTTGCATGCGGGTGTTTTAATGAAACTTGGCGGATATGGGATTATCAGAATCGGTCTGCAGTTTATGCCTGCCGGAGCGCATGAATGGTCTTTATTTTTTGCGTGTCTCACTGTAATAAATATTGTTTACGGCTCTTTATCAGCCATGCGGCAGACCGACCTCAAATATATTATTGCTTATTCATCGGTGTCGCATCTTGGCATTGTTACTTTGGGTATTTGTACTTTGACACCCGCAGGAATTAACGGGGCGGTGTATCAAATGTTTGCTCACGGTATCATGACTGCTCTCCTCTTCGCGCTTGTAGGTGTTGTATACGGAAAGTTACATTCGCGGCAAATTACAGAAATGGGGGGATTGGCGAAGGTCATGCCATTTACAGCCGTTGCGTTCGGTTTTGCAGGAATGACCGGGCTTGGATTACCCGGGTTGTCGGGATTTGTCTCGGAATTACTGGTATTAACAGGCGCATTCTCTGCGGGTGTCGCGGGCGTGCCGAGCCCTGCGATGAAATATATCGCGTTAATCTGCCTCACAGGAGTGGTATTTACGGCGATCTATGTTCTCAGAGCATTGCAGCGCATATTTTTTGGTGAACATACGACAGCGCTTCTCAAAAATGAACATTTTCATCATTTAACCGATACCGATAAACGCGAAGTATTTGCGCTTTCATTATTAATGCTAACCATCGTACTGGCGGGCGCTTATCCCGCATGGATCATTGACTTAATTAACTCCGGCTTAACGCACTCGATTTTTCCAGCGCTGGGAATTAGCGCAAATTAAGAGTTGTATTTATTAAACGCTTTGTCTATTATTGCACGTAATATCGTGAAACATTCTGATGGTGTTTCACATTTTGGTTAATTATCGGAGAACGTATTGGGCAGAATTATTTCCATAGCCAATCAAAAAGGCGGTGTTGGTAAAACCACGACAGCCATTAATCTGGCTTCATCTTTGGCTCATGCGGGCAAACGGACATTGGTCATCGATATGGATCCCCAGGCCAATTCTACAACCGGCCTTGGATTTGATCTTGAGTCTATTGATAAAAGTACTTATGAGATGTTAATCCATAATATGAGTATCAATGAAGCCATACTCAAGACCATGATGCCGAATATGGATCTTATTCCAGCGCATATTCGTTTGGTCGGCGCTGAAGTGGAATTAGTTAATCTTGAGGATCGTGAGCAAATGTTCCTTCACGCCGTAGCTCCGGTACGAGATAAATATGAGTTCATATTAATTGACTGTCCGCCTTCGTTAGGATTATTAACCTTAAACGCACTAACCGGATCGGATACGGTGCTGATACCGATACAATGTGAATATTATGCCCTTGAAGGACTGAGGCAGTTACTTAATACGATTCGGCTCGTGCAACGCCACCTGAATACGGCTCTGACAATTGAAGGTGTGTTATTGACCATGTTTGACAGCCGCCTTAATTTATCCAATCAGGTTGTATCGGAAGTCAAAGAATATTTTAAAGATAAAGTTTTTAAGAATGTGATTCACCGTAATATTAAACTAGGTGAAGCCCCGAGTTATGGAAAACCTATTATTATTTACGACCCCGCATCCGTTGGAGCTCAAGACTACATGGGATTGGCTAAAGAGGTTATCCATAACGTACTGACGCCGCATCCGGTATAATAATTTCCGGCCACACACCATTTGAATAAAAAAAATATTGAACCATTGAATTTTGGACTTCATTATTAAGTATGTCACAGAACTTTTCAAATAAAAAAAACACAGGCCTTGGTAAAGGCCTTAGCGCATTAATTCCGGTAGCAAATCTTCGGCCCGACGGCACGCTTAAATCCGCTGAAAATGTATCCGTCAATGAAATTCCAATTTACATGATCAGGCCTAATCCGTATCAGCCAAGGAAGGAGTTTGAACCGCAAGCGCTTGAGGAATTAAAAAATTCGATTCTTCAAAATGGGATTATTCAGCCCATTACCGTACGAAAAACAACGCACGGATTCGAGCTTATCGCCGGGGAACGCCGGTTTCGCGCATCAAAATTGGCTAACCTGGAGTCACTTCCGGCATACATTCGTGAAGATGTCACGGACGAAGAAATGCTGGAACTGGCTATCATTGAGAATGTTCAGCGTGAAAAACTTAATCCGATCGAATTGGCCGTAGGTTATCAGCAGTTAATAGACGTCTGTAAGTTGACACAGGATGAAGTTGCAAAAAAAATAGGTAAGGATCGCACGACGATCACTAATATCATTCGACTATTAAAATTGCCTCCGGAAATTCAGGATAGTTTGAGAAAAGAAGAAATTACGATCGGCCATGGCAGGGCGTTAGTTGCTTTACCCAATTTTGCAGTCCAGGTCAAGGTTTGGAAGCAGGTTGTTGGCGGATACTTTTCGGTGAGGAAAACGGAGGAAGTAGTAAAACATCTTTTGGAAGCCCGGAACAGAAAATCGGGGAAGCCGTCTTCTTCAAAATTTGAGATCGAACAAGTCGGCGAATCTGATCCGCATATCGCTGAAATAGAGAACCGGCTGAGATTGAAATTAGGCACGAAAGTGAAGTTAAAACACCGGGAAAACGGCGGCACGGTCGAAATCGACTATTATTCAAATGATGATCTTGAAAGACTCCTTGACCTATTTGATTCGATTAAATCATAATTGTTATCTATCCCACACTTCTTCTACCAAACTTTTTTTCCTCAATAGCTCAGTCGCAATCTGAATATCGTGACTTGTCACCCGGTCTTTGTCAAGAGGCGGGATGTGCTGACGCAGAAGAACGTGCGCACGCCTTGTGCGCGGGGCAAAATCAACAGGTTTGCGGAAGTCGCCGGCCTGTGCCGCGCACAGCCATTCAATAGCGAGAATCGCCTCAACGTTTTCAATGATCTGAAGACATTTTCGCGCGCCGATGGTACCCATGCTGACGTGATCTTCCTTATTTGCCGACGTTGGAATCGAGTCCACGCTCGACGGATGGCATAAAGACTTGTTTTCCGAAACGAGCGCGGCGGCGGCGTACTGCGCGATCATGTAACCGGAATTGAGGCCACCGTCTTTTGCAAGAAATGCCGGCAGACCGTCGCTTAAATTAGAATCCATCATCCACGCCGTTCTTCGCTCGGAAATATTTCCAATCTCACTCATGGCGATAGCGAGAAAATCCATCACGATGGCGACCGGCTCTCCGTGAAAATTACCTCCGGATAAGACTTCGCCGTTTTCAACAAAGATCAACGGATTGTCGGTGGCGGCATTAATTTCACGTTCAACGACCTGCTTAACATGATGCACCGCATCTCTGCTGGCGCCGTGCACTTGCGGCATGCAGCGAATGCTGTAAGCGTCCTGAACTTTTTTGCAGTCGGCATGGGAATGAATTAACGGGCTGTCTTTGAGCAATGTCCGAAGATTTTCTGCGGAAATAATTTGCCCTTCCTGGTTGCGCGCAGCGTGAATTCGTTCATCAAACGCTGATCGTGTGCACAACAACACTTCTGTACTCATGGCACCCAATATATCGGCGCATTCGAGAATATTAAATGCACGGATCAGATTGACACAGGCAACGGACGTCATGGTTTGAGTGCCGTTTAATATTGCCAAACCTTCTTTGGATCGTAATTTCAAAATGGGGATACCTGCGAGTTGCATCGCATCGGCGCCGTGAATACGCTTTCCATGGTAAAAAGCTTCACCATGGCCTATCATAACCAGCGCAAGGTGTGCTAGGGGAGCAAGATCGCCGCTGGAACCCACGGATCCCTTTTCAGGTATAACAGGTATGATGCCTTGATTGAACATCTCAACTAAAGTGTTAACCACTTCCAGCCGCACTCCTGAATAGCCTTTGGCAAGGCCGTTGGCCTTGAGCAAGATCATGATTTTTACAATATCATCCGAAAAAGGGTTACCTATGCCCGCAGCATGGCTTTTAACAAGGTTTTCTTGCAGTATATCAATTTTATCTTCGGAGATTTTTACGTCGCTGAATTTTCCAAAACCGGTATTTACACCGTATACGACATTTCCCGACAGAACAATTCGTTCAATGATTTCTCGTGATTTGGTGATTTGCGTTATGGAAGAGTCACTGAGTTTGATGGTCAGGTTTTCCTGAAAAATCTCCTCGATCGTATCCAGCGTCAGGCTGTGCCCGTTGATTTGAACATTTGTCATAACAATTATCGGATTAGGTTTGTAAAGGCAAAAAAAGAGACGGCCTTCGAGCCGTCTCTTTTAATAATAATCTTAACTCATTTTCGCAAGTTCGTCGTAGAACAATGCCACGCTTAGAATCCCGCGATGAAAATTATCTAACTTGAATCGTTCATTGGGTGAATGAATCGCATCCGTGTCTAATCCAAATCCCATCAGAACCGATTTTAATCCCAAAAGACGTTCAAACGATGCAATGACAGGAATCGATCCGCCTTCACGGGCGAACAAAGGTTTTTTCTTAAATACCTTGTGGAGCGCATTACTTGCTGCAATAATCTCTTTGGTTGTGATGTCCGTGATTGCAGGGTATCCGCCGTGCAGTTCCGTTACTTTGATCTGCATCGTCTTGGGGCATAATTTTTTTAAGTAACGTTCAAACAACTTTGCGATCTGTTGTGGGGTTTGGTTAGGAACTAACCGCATGCTGATTTTCGCGCTTGCCTTGGATGGCAACACGGTCTTGGCACCTTCGCCCTGAAATCCGCCCCAAATGCCATTGCAGTCCAGGCATGGGCGGCCGCTGACCTGTTCCAAAATGGAATATCCTTTTTCACCGAAAGTTTCTTTAATTCCTAAGTCTTTAAAGTATGCTTTTTTCGCGAAGGGTAATTTCTTATAAGCATCACGTTCAGCTTTTGTCAATTGTCGAACCTTATTGTAGAAACCTGGAATAGTGATTTTTCCGTTCTTGTCCTTTAATTTTGAAATAATATTCGCCAGCTCGTTGATCGGATTAGCGACAGCGCCTCCATAAACGCCCGAATGCAAATCGCGGTTAGGCCCGGTAAGGTCAACCTGCATATAACACAAGCCCCGCAGGCCGTAAGCAATGGAGGGCATTTCATCGTCAAAAAAAGAAGTATCCGATACCAGAACTACATCGGCTTTGAGCATATCTTTGTGCGATTTGATAAAATTTTCCAAATTCACACTGCCAATTTCTTCTTCACCTTCAATCATAAATTTAACATTCACCGGCAGTTTTCCGTTGATCTTCATGTGCGCTTCTACGCTTTTCAGATTAAGAAACACTTGCCCCTTATCGTCGGACGAACCGCGTGCATATATATAGCCGTCTTTGATCGTTGGCTCGAACGGGCCGCTGGACCACAAATTCACCGGGTCAACAGGCTGTACATCGTAATGGCCGTAATACAAAATAGTAGGTTTGCCCGGCGCACCAAGCCATTCGCCATATACGATAGGGTGTCCCGGCGTAGGAATGATCTGAATATTTTGGAGACCTGATTTATTCATTTGATCTGATACGTACTGAGCGCATCGTGCCACGTCTGCTTTATTTTCCGGATTGGTACTAATACTTGGAATTCTAAGAAAATCTTTTAGTTCTTCGACGTATTGTTCTTTGTTTGAATTAATAAATGAAATGACGTTTTCCATAACTAGCCTCTAGAGTTAAATTGTAAATAATAATCTGATATTATTTAAGGCTTTTTCAGGACATATTCAATAATGTTTTCTTTGCATTTATATTCTGAAAAAAGTATATTTTTGATACATTTCAATTCAAAAAAAATCATTTCCTCGTTGTTGAACCATCCTTTGACAATGCATAAATCATGACACGGGCTTTTCAAATTGCGCGGCATGCTATTCTGGCAGTTGCTTTTCTCCAGAGTCTCTCCATTAATGCTTTGACAGCGCAACAGCTTTATTTTAGGTACTATACGATCAATGAAGGATTTCCGCATGCGCAAGTATGGGATATTGTTCAGGATCGAAGCGGATATTTATGGTTTGCCACAGCCGGTGGCGTTGCTAAATACAACGGTATCGAATTTACAGTGTATAGTAAAGACGATGGACTGATTAGTAACGTTGTGCGCAGTGTTTTTGCGGACGATGATGGAAAGATATGGTTGTGCACGGAAGACGGTGTTTCTGTCTTTGACGGTAATACGTTCGTGAATTATACTAGCCGCGACGGGTTAGGTCCGGGAACGGTTTTTGAAATGACGAAAGACCGTAAAGGTATTTACTGGTTCACAACGAGTTATGGGGGTGTTTCAAAGTTTGATGGAAAAAAATTTACATCCTACACGAAAGAAGACGGGCTGGCAAGTAATGCGTACCGCAATGCGTTTAGTGACCGAAACGGCAATGTATGGTTTTCCGGGAAAAACGGTTTTACATTGTTGACGCATTCAAACGAAAACAATACGGATCAATTCATGAATTTTGCGGTCAGCGGCATCCAGGACTATTCAGATATTGTAGCGGATAATGAAGGGCGTATCATTGTTGGCTCAAATCAAGGGTTGATTGTATTTGACTATGAGGCTTTTAGAAAAGAAAAAGCGACAGATTATTCCATGTATATATCGCGCCTTACGGTTAAAGACGGATTACTTGATCCCAATATACACGCCATGGTTTTTGCCTCTGATTCCTCGCTTTGGATTACAACCGATGCGGGCCTTTGTAGATGGAACAATAATAAATTGACAAATTATTTTGTTGACGAGAATGTTTCTACCAACAGTTGCCATTCGATTCTGGAAGACAGGGAAGGTACTATTTGGGTTGGAACGGATGGAGGCGGATGTTTTAAGATACCGTATCAGAATATCTATAATTTTACAATGAAGGAAGGGCTTTCTGCGAATGTGGCCAATGCTGTAACGGGAGATACGCGTGGGAATATTTATATCGGTACCGACAATGGCGTGGATGTATTTGACGGCAAAAAATTAGTTTCCATTTCTAAAAATTGGATAAAATCAGGCAACACCGTGTGGTCATTGAAAAACGATAGCAAAGAAACTCTTTGGATTGGGGCAGAGAGGAATTTATTTGCCTACCGCAATGGAACAGTCACGGATCATAAGGAAATCTATCGTATCAGCGATTCACCAATTCTAGATATTGCAGAAGATAATCAGAACACGATGTGGTTTGGGACGCTGAACGGCCTAATCGTATATGATAGAGGAAAAAGTTATTTTTATGATAATAAAAACGGCTTACCAGGCAACCAGATTTGGTGTGTTTTTGTTGACAAGCAAGACTGCATTTGGCTTGGTATAAACGGAGGGCTTGCACGTATTGATAACAAGGAGAAGCTTGATTCACTGAAATTTAGAATATGGGTTACCTCCGACGGACTTCAGGACAATACCGTTAATGTAGTGACGCAGGACGGAGAGGGGGCCTACTGGATAGGCACCGATATGGGCTTTTCTAAATTTGACGGTTCGACGTTCACCAATTATAAGGCCAAAGGTTTGGGTCTTGCGGATAACATTGTACCGGTCATCGAATATGACTACAGAAGCGATCGGTTGTGGATAGGGAGCAAAGGCTACGGACGTTTCAATCAAAATACTTCGCCACCTGAACTTGAGAGATTGCTGAATAAAGGGCGTGGGCTGAGGGTCGACGATCCAACTACGAATAACAGCTTTTTCATTGACTCAAACCGCAATATCTGGATAGCGCATTTTGGAGGACTGACGCGTTATTCAGAAGATTCAACAGTTCATTCAAAAGTTTCACCGCTGGTTTACATTGAACGTATCATTGCTAATGATTCCGTTATGAAGTTTACCCGTCTTTCACCAGATGAAAGGGAGTTACTGGAAGAGGTGGATAGTAAGTATATTGTCTTTCAATTTGCCGGTTTATCATTCATAAATGAAAAAGATAATTCTTATCAATACATGCTTGAAGGGTTTGACAAAGAATGGTCTGCTCCATCTAGAAGAAACGAAGTGCGTTATACCAACCTTAGTCCGGGTCACTACACTTTCAGCGTCAAAATGAAGAACAGCGAGAATGCTAAAAGCGCAACGCCGGCGGTTGTCCGTTTTACGGTACCCGCCCCAATTTGGATGAACCCATTTTTTATTTTACTGGTTGGAGTTTGTCTTGGTTATGTATCCTATACTGTTTATCGTATCCGTGTTAATCTTAATCTGGAGCGGATTCGAATGCGTAATGAATATCTTGAGTCTGAAGTGCAAAAGCGAACTTCAGAGATCGTTCTTCAAAAAGAAAAATTAGAAAGTATATTGGAAAAGCTGAAACAAACTCAAACGCAGCTGGTACAATCCGAAAAAATGGCTGCATTGGGGCAATTAGTCGCCGGCGTCGCGCATGAAATTAATAATCCAACCTCGGTGCTGGCCGGCAATGTCGTATACATTGAAGATTATGTGAACGTACTACGCAAGATCATTGTAAAGTATGAAGAAAAATATGTTGATAATTTAGACTTTCAGAGAGAGCTCGGCGAATTCAAAAAAGAGATTGATTACGCATTTGTTATATCAGACCTAGATACGTTGTTGGCCAGCATAAAAAATGCTGCGGAAAGAATTCGCCACATAGTACTTGATCTGCGTAATTTTTCACGCTTGGATGAAGTAGAACTCAATGAGGTGAATATCAACGACTCGATTGATACAACGGTGAAGCTTTTTATGAACCAGTTTAAACATGTACTCAAGATCAACAAAGACTATCAAGCGACCAACCTAATCTATTGTTATATCAACCAGATTAACCAGGTAATCCTTAATATTCTGATCAATGCCGCACAGGCGATAGAAATAAAATATGCAAACCACGGCACTTCTCAAATACTGGGCCGTATTGATATTGTTACAAAAAATAATCCTAAGGGCGGTATTATAGTTAGCATCAGGGATAATGGACTTGGAATTTCAAATCAGGTCAAATCAAAAGTTTTCGATCCTTTTTACACTACGAAACCGGTCGGACAAGGTACAGGATTGGGACTCTCAATCAGTTACAGCATTATTGAGAAGCATCACGGAAACATTTCATACGAAAGCCTTGAAGGCGAATGGACTGAGTTCAGCTTTTCACTGCCGTTTAAACCGCACGAAATACCATCGTAACCACATCAAACTAATACAGAGGAATATCTATGGTTCAAAATGACATGATCGACAAACTCAATACCGACCTGAAGAACGCCATGAAAAGCGGTGACAAAATGCGACTCGACACGATTCGCATGATGAAAGCAAGTCTTCAGAAAGTGGTCATTGAAAAAGGGAATAACTTTACGCCCGATGACGGGATATCATTTTTACTGGCAGAGGCAAAACGACGGAAAGAGGCAATAGAGCTTTATGAAAAAGGCGGACGCCAGGACATGGCCGATCAAGAAAAGAAGGAATTGGAGATTATTTCTGAATATCTGCCTAAACCTCTTGACGAAAAAGAGTTGTTAGCGATTGTTGAAGCGACTATTAAAGATTTCGGAGCGCAAACCGCAAAGGATATGGGCAAAGTGATGTCGGCGGTAATGCAGAAAGTGAAAGGTCAGGCAGACGGTAAGAAAATTCAGGATATGGTCAAGACGAAGTTAGGCTAACCATTTTTTAAAAGCTAGCGTCCAGATAATGGCGTAAAATCACTACGGCAGCTAATTCATCAATTTTTTCTTTGGTGCGACGTTTTTTTTTAGATTCAGCCTCGACCAGCATTTTCAGAGCAGTTACCGATGACATTCGTTCATCCCAGAAAACAATATCTAATGGAATTTGTTGCCGTAGTTTTTCGGCGAATATTCTAACTTTCTGAGCTTTGGTACCTTCGCTGCCATTTTTGTCGAGCGGGTTGCCCATAACGATTTGAATCACCTCATGTTCGTTCACGAGTTTTTTTATTTTCTGAATTGCCGCGTTTTCGTTTTGGACCTGAATCGTGGTCAGCCCTGATGCAATGATTCGCATGGGATCTGACAAAGCAAGTCCAATCCTGCGTTCACCATAATCAATTGCCAAAATTCTACCTGGGTTCATACAAAAAAACAAAAGCCATGACTGATAGGCCATGGCTTTTAGACTTTTTTTTTATTAGAAATTAAATATCCTTCAACGGTTGTTTCAGAACTTCTTTAAGAAGTTTACCCGGTTTGAAGTGGGTTTTCCGGCGCGGCGGAACGTAAATTATTTCGCCGGTTTTAGGATTTCTAGCTTTTGGTTTTGCTTTGGTGGTTTTTACTTCAAACACTCCGAAATCGCGGATTTCAATGCGAACGTCGGGATCAGCCTCAGAAAGAATTTCTCGAATGGATTCAAAGACAATATCTACAGTATGTTCAACGTTATGAACCTTATCGTTCAATTTGTCCGCGACGCGTTTTGATACGTCTTTTTTCGTCATTGTTTTCATTTATCTCTCCTAAAGTCAGGTGTCCCAACTCCCGAATAATAAAGAATTTAATTCTCATTGTCAAGTTATTTTTGAATTTACGGGCAAAATTTCTGTACGAATTGATCTGCCATTCATATCTATCAAACTTAACGCGGCTTCAGATGTAAATTCAGTTTTTACATAACCTAATGATAGGTTTTGTTTGTTGCTGTATGAGTATGAAGAACTGGTAATAATGCCAATTTCTTTGTTATCTGCCATAATCTTGCTGCCATGCAAAACAGGCTCTTCAGATTTAAGTTGAACCAAGTGTTTTTGAATTTTGTTATAACTGTCCAGTCTTGCAATGACTTCCTGTCCAATATAACAACCCTTATTGAAGCTGACCGCTTGAGTTAATCCTGCTTCAAGCGGATTATATTTATCGGTAAGTTCTCGCCGAAAAATCGGTTTCCTCTGTTCAATGCGAGCGGCTAAGTATGCGTCCATTCCGCAGAAGCCGATATCTTGCGTAACAAATAAATTCCACAATGCATCGATCAAGGAAATATCGGTTATGAGAAGAAACCCTTCATCGAGTTGATGTGAAGGTGCGACATAAATATTGATCCCATCTATCAAAAATTGGACAACCTGATTTTGTTTAGGCGGATCCATTCTTGTCATCTTGAACATAGTTTCGGAACTTCGTGGGCCTATCAATCCGAGTTGAATAATTTTGGACGAAAGATTTTCGATCTTGACGTCATCCATAATGATGTACTTTTCCAGCCAAGCGATGATGTTGTCATGATTCTGTGGTGAAGTAGTTATCAAAAGCCCGTCTTCTAAACGATACAACATGATCAAGTCAATGATCCGGCCTTTATCATTGGTCAATACAGTTGATGCAAATTCATTTATATTCAGGTTCTTTAGATTATTGGTTGACATTCTATTTAAAAAATCCCGCGCATGCTTCCCGGTTAGTTTAATACAACCATAGTACGAAAAATCAATGCCCACACACGACTGTTTCAAAGACCGGTATTCCTGCTCTACAGATACAAAATGGGCAGGGAGCTCAAATTGAAATTCATCATATCTTTCAAATACTGCGCCTTGAGTTTTCAGAATATCGTATAATGGGGTTCTCAAATACATATACTATATGGGGATTGTCTTTTGTTATTTCAACTGAATATAACCCTTTATGAAGATTTGTTCAAGTTTGACCCGAAAATACATTTTGATATTCATTGAATTTTTAATTACTTTTTTTCCGAATAACTATCTCCCACATGTATTGGAATCATCATGGCAAAACCTAACCTCAAACTAAAAACCGATAAGGGACAAGCTACGCCGGTTCTGAAAACTTGGCAGAAGGATGCGCTAGCGGTATTATTTTTGTACGTATTGGTTCTTTTTTTGTTTAGCGATTATGTATTGCAGAACAAAGTTTTTACAACCGGCGGTGATATATCCGCAAGCATTAGTAATTCAAGAGCTGGGCAAAGTCTGATTGAAAAAGAAGGTTCGATGCCTCTATGGTTTCCGTACACGTTTTCCGGAATGCCTAATTTTGCCAGCGGCATGTACAGCGATCCGGCGCATATTCCAATTTATAAATATCAGACCTATGCCAATCCTATGACTTACGTTAATTGGACAGTGAATCTTGCTTTTTTTAATCGTGACAATTCGTGGGAAGTAGCCATTTTCTTTTTTGCCGGTGTATTTATGTTTCTGCTTGCCCGGCAACTTGGATTCAGCCCTTTGATCTCGCTGGTTGCGGCGGTCGCGTATATGTTCTGCAATTTTTTCGTCGCATCCGTAGCAGCCGGTCATGGCGGAAAAGTTAAGACGATCGCGTATATTCCGCTCGTGGTGTGGAGCGTTTTTCGATACTTCAAAGATCGAAACATATTAAATTGGTCTGTAATGGGGTTTATCATGGGAACTTTTTTTCTTGATCCGGGACACACTCAGATCATTTATTATGCTTTCCTGATGCTTGGAATTTATTTTGTATTCCTATTTATTGATCAGTATAAAACGGACAAAGCGGGCCTTTTAAAGAACGGGGTAGGGTTATCCACAGCAATGCTGGTTGGGCTTGCGTTTGGAGCGGTTAATTATTTTTCATTATATGTTTATTCCGATGTAACGATGCGCGCGGTCCCTCCGGCTTTAAGTGAATCAACGGCTATGGCCGCAGGAAGCGGGATGACGTTTGATTATATTACGATGTGGTCTTTTCATCCTCTGGAGTTTATAACATTCTTTATTCCGACTTTTTTTGGACTTGAAAGCCCCTATTACTGGGGTTGGATGACATTTACCTCTTCCGCATTTTATTTTGGCCTTTTGCCGATGGTTGCCGCGATAGTTGGAGTTATATATCGTCGCAATATGATGACCAAATTCCTGTTTGCAACGTCCGTTTTCGCACTGCTGATCTCATTTGGCAGATTTTTTGAACCATTTTTCCAGTTGATGCTGAGCGTCTTGCCGTTTTTTAGTAAATTCCGTGTTCCGTCCATGATTTTATCACTATTTGCTTTTACGGTCTCGCTGCTTGCATGTTATGGGCTTGATTATATTTTTAATCCTACCGCTGAGGAACAAAAAAAACGCAAGGCGTTTGAAAAGACTGTTTTGTACCTCATGGCAGGTATCGGCGTGCTCTTAATCATTACGATCTTATTCAAAAGCGGTTTTTCTAATGCGTTCTCACTCCTGGCGGAGGACGATGTAAAGCGCTACAGCGCCCCCCAGATTGCTCAATTGAAGCAATTGCGGTTCGATGCGTTGAGCGGCGGTTTTGTAAAATTCGCTATTATGCTCGAGATCATTTTAACCCTGATATATTTCTATCTGCGTGAAAAAATATCTTATTCGGTTGCGATGCCCGTCTTGCTTATCGTGCTGGTATTTGACACTCTTAGCTTAAATAAGAAAATATTGCGTCCACAGGCGCGCGCCGGAATGACGTATGAATTTCAGGAGACCGAGACTATCCGCTTTTTGAGAACTGACACCACCAATTTCAGAATATTTTCGCTATTGGAGCATGCTCAGTCAGGATCTCCGGCGTGGACTTATTATGAGTTGCAAAGCATTGGTGGCTACAGTCCCGCGAAAATGAGGATTTACCAGGATATCATTGATTTTGCACTTTATAAAGGCGTCGACCCGCAATTTCCGATCAATATGAACGTGGTGAATATGCTTAATGTGAAGTACTTGATTGCGAACGGCCAGCTCCCGCAAGGCAAAGGGTTTTTCCTGAGTAAATTGGATGAAGCGAATAAAACGCTTATCTACGAAAATAAAAACAGGCTTCCGCGAGCGTTTTTTGTTAAACAAATAATCGTAGAAGCAGACAAATCGGCTATTTTTGGATTATTGAACTCCCAATCGTTTAATCCCGCGGAAACCGTACTTCTTGAAAAAAAACCGCCCGTTGCGATAGAGCCGTTTGATTCGAGTTCCGCGGAAATCAAAGAGTTTACAACTGATCGTATCATTGTCAAAACCTACGTCGACAAGCCTTCGCAATTAGTTTTAAGCGAAGTATATTATCCGCACGGGTGGAAAGCGTTTGTCGACGGACTAGAAACCGAAATCTACAAATCCAATTATATCTTACGCTCGGTTCAAGTTCCGCCTGGAGAGCATATCATCGAATTTAGATTCGAACCCTCTGAATTCAGATTGGGGATTTGGGTTACTACCATTTCTTTTTATAGTGTGATGGGTATCATGATCATGAGTATCGTTGCCTCGGTCATTAAACGCCGCAAAGAAATACACGCCTAAAAATATGGAATTGACAAGAAAAAAGCGGATAGTGTGGGGAATGGTGATTTTTATCGGAATCCTCTTTACCGGGATCGTGGTCACCGTCTATTTTCTCGTTATGGGTTCCCAACCGCAAGTTAAAGGCGAAGTACGCCTAAATGGACTCATGTCCGATGTTAAAATTATTCGTGATTCGTATAGCGTTCCGCATATCGTTGCGTCAAACGAGAATGATTTAATGTTTGCAGCAGGGTATGCGCAGGCTCAGGACAGGTTGTGGCAGATGGATTTTCTTCGAAGGGTGTCGGAAGGACGCCTGTCAGAAGTTCTGGGTTCCCGAACTCTTTCAGCAGACAAAGCCCTGCGAACTATTGGATTTGCGCGCACTGCAAAGATGATATCAGACAGTCTTGACGGGCGAACACGCACATTGCTCCAATCTTATGCGGACGGCGTTAACAGGTTCATTCATTCCAATCATGATAATTATCCTATCGAGTTTGTTCTGCTCGGGTTCTCACCAAAAGACTGGAAGATTGAGAACAGTATTGGCATAGCGAGGTTAATGGCGTGGCAATTAAGTATGGGATGGTATGTAGACGTGACATATGACAAGATGCTCGATAGCGTAAGTTTTCAAAAAACGCAGGATATACTACCGCAATTCCCCGACGATGCTCCAGTAATTGTTAAAGATCCGCCTCCCGGATTTTTAAATAGTACAATGCCTAAGACTGTTACGGAAGGTCGTTACGAAGAGAATGATTTTATCAGCAATCCAGGGCATCGCTATTCCGGAATCTTAGATGAGTTTGTCAGTGCAAACTTATTTGTGAAAGAGTTAATTGGCAGCACCGGATTTTCTGTTGGGAGCAATAATTGGGTCGTAAGCGGCGCCCGTTCCGTTAGCGGTAAACCCATATTGGGTAATGATCCGCACTTAGGCCACGGAGTGCCCAGCACCTGGTACGAAATGCATTTAATAGCCGACAGCTGGGATGTGACGGGTTTTGCGCTGCCAGGATCGCCGTTTATTGTTATAGGCAATAACCGCGATATTGCATGGGGAGTGACTAACGTAATGTGCGATGACGCTGATTTTTATAAAGAAAAAATTAAAGACAGTATGTATCTGATCGACGGAAGATGGGAAAAACTAAAGTGGACAAGTGAGGAAATAGCAATCAAAGACTCAATCTCCATAGTGTATTCAATTCCATTCACACACCGTGGCCCGGTCGTGAATGGCATATATGATATTTCAAATGATCAAACGGACGCAGTTTCTGTTCGATGGCTCGGGCATGATGCGAGCGGAGAAGTCACCGCTTTTTGGAAAATGAATGTGGCGAGGAATTGGCCGGAGTTTCGGGAAGCTTCCAAGACTTACAAGGTACCCGGTTTAAATGTTGTTTATGCCGATAAAGACGGGAACATCGGTTACCAATGCATGTCCGGGATTCCTATTCGGCGAAACGGTAATGGAATTGCAATGTTAGATGGAACGACTAAGTTGAATGATTGGTATGGGACAGTGCCATTCGAGTCTCTACCGTACAGCTTTAATCCGGATGCCGGATATCTGGCATCGGCGAACAATAAAATCACCGGGACATGGACATCGTATTTTGTATCTAACTATTGGGAGCATCCCTCACGGATAAAAAGAATCGATGAATTTCTCAATTCAAAAGCGAAATTCAGCGTTGAAGATATTCAGGTTTTGCAGAAAGATTTCTATTCATTCCATGCAAAGGAAGTGGTTCCCTATATTCTTGAAGCTTGTAAAGATGATTCATTATTCATTTACACAGGATCAAAAGATGCTGTAAATTATCAATACAGTGAGTCGTATCTTTTTCTGAAGCACTGGGATTTGAATATGGCGCACGACAGTCGCGGAGCCGCAATTTTTAATGTTTTTTTTCAAAAATTATTGGCGCATCTCTATAAAGATGAAATAGGTGAGTCATTATTTGAGTCATTCATTAAACTGTCGAATGTACCGACGCGCGTTACGACTCAGCTTTTGATTAACAAATCGTCATTATGGTGGGATGATGTTCGCACGAAGGAAATTGAAAACCGCGATGAAATTATTCGGCAGTCGCTCAGGGATGCAGTGGACTTGCTGAGTGAACGGCTTGGGAGAGAACCCGGCGGCTGGACTTGGGGAAAATTACATAGCCTTACTTTTGAACATCCGCTCGGAAAGCAAAAACCGCTGGATTATTTGTTTAATGTCGGAACGTATTCCATGGGGGGGAACACAACCACGGTCAATAATACGGAGTATCATTATTCGGACCCACAATTCAAGATATTGTTGGGCGCTTCTATGAGAAGAATCGTTAGTATGAATGATCTCTCGCATCCCCTGACCATCCTTACTCTGGGTCAAAGCGGGCAACCTTATAGCAATCATTATTCCGATCAAACAAATTTGTGGCTGAACGGACAGTACAAGAAACTCACAATGAATATTGATGAAATAGAGAAAACATCCGATGCTCTTATATTGAAGGCGTATAAAGAATGAATTATCACATGAATATTAGAGTTGGTCAGGGATACGATGTGCATCGGCTGGTCGATAGCAGGAAAATGATTCTTGGAGGAGTTGAAATTCCTTTT
>WBUR01000041.1 GCA_008933615.1 bacterium
CTTTTAAATCCACTGGACGGAATCGGCCCGGATGATCTCCGTATTAAGGAATTACTACTTAGATTAAAAGGTAACGTAAAGGAAGTCATACTGGCGATTAATCCCAACGTTTCGGGCGACGCTACGGTGATGTACATTGCCGAAAAATTGCATGGTATACCGATCAAGATTTCGCGCATCGCTCGCGGTATTCCCATTGGCAGCGATCTGGAATTTGCCGATATGACAACTTTGACGCGCGCCATGGAAGGAAGAGTTGTTCTGTGATCCAAAAAATGAGAGTACATAATGGTTAAGAAAGATTATTATGATATCATTGTAGTTGGTGCAGGTCCGGCGGGCAGCACGACGGCAAAATTTGCGGCGCAGAACGGAGCGAAAGTTCTACTGCTCGAAAAAGATCGTGAGATCGGCGTTCCGGTTCGGTGCGCAGAAGGAGTTGGTGCCAAAGGTTTGTTGCGTATCGTTGGCACAGTACAGCCTAATTGGATCGCATCTACTATAACGGGTTTTAGGCTGGTTTCTCCTGATGGAACGGCGGTCGATGCGCGTTGGGGTGACTGCGGCTATTGTTTGGATCGAAAAGTATTTGATTATGAACTTGCCAATATTGCGGCGCAAGCGGGGACGGAGGTTGTAACGAAGGCGTATGTCAACGGATTGATCAAAGATGATGGCGGACGTGTTCTGGGTGTTAAAATAAAACAAATGGGCAATGACGTTGAAGTAAGAGCCGGGGTTACGATTGGAGCTGACGGGGTTGAAACCCGTGTCGGGCGATGGGCGGGATTGAATACGTTCACTAAAATGCGGGACATGGAATCCTGCGCGCAATTCACCATTGCGGATTTAGACGTTGATCAGGACATGTGTGAATTTGTTTTTTCAAACCAGAAAGTTCCCGGCGGCTATTTGTGGGTGTTTCCCAAGGGGAATCGAACGGCGAACGTCGGCATAGGTATTTCCGGAGAATATGCAGGCAAAAGGTCGGCGTTGAGTTATTTAAAAGATTTTGTTGAGGAGCGGTTTTCCGGCAAGCCCATTCTTTCAACGCTTTGCGGCGGTGTACCTTGTTCCCTCACGCGAAAACAAATATCTGGCAATGGATTCATGTTAGTCGGCGACGCGGCCCATCAAGTCAATCCAATTTCCGGAGGCGGAATTGTGTCAGGCATGTATGCCGGAATGGTTGCCGGCAGAGTAGCGGCAGGCGCGGTTCGGGACAACAATTTTTCCGCTAAACGCCTGGAGGAATATGATAAAGAATGGGGAAGATCAATCGGTAAGGATCATGAACGTTTCTACAGAATTAAGGAAGCGGTATTCGATTTCTCAGACGATCAACTGAATAAGTTGGCGCGTGAAGTTCTAAAAATTCCAATCCCCGAACGCAGTCTTATGCGGATTTTTAAAGCAGCGTTGAAAACGAGGCCAAAACTAATTTTTGACGTAATAAAATTATTTACTTAAACTACGGCCGTCCTTATGACTACATTACATCATCACAACTTTCTTGCAAAAATTCTGTACATAGATTCAAAAAACGTCATAGCTGAATTCAATCGCTATTTGCACCTGCCGCTCCCGGCATTTGGATCGTTGGTTAAAATCGATTGCAGGAAATACTGGATTTACGGTTTGATCAGTGATGCACGCTTAAAAGGGGAAAGTCAGGCACAGAATGCAGAATTTTTTAAAAACCCAGTGCCCCTTGATACCGAGATTCATATTTTACCGGTCGGTTTTCAATCCAAAGAAATTCCGTCTTCAATTCCCATTCAGGATATTCCACCCGAAATGCCCGCCGCAGGCGATTACGTGTTTATGCCCGATGACGATGAACTCCAGTTGTTTACTATTGATCTGGGTTTTTTGAAAATTTTGCTGACACATCCTATAGCAACTGCGGAAGGCTTGATCATAACGGCCATTCGCAAATTTTCTACTATATATCCCGATCCGCAATCTTATTTGATACGCGTTACGCAAGAATTGTCAAGACTGACGCATAACGACCGCGATATCGTGGGACGAATACTGAACCGAACGATAAATCAGAATTTGAGGATTGGTATCGATGAGCGAATTAAGTGATAAATTAAATGAATCCGTACTGTTGATTCGGAAAACAATTCAGGACACTCCGACTTTAGGTGTTATTCTTGGATCGGGTTTAGGTGATTTTGCCGATACGCTGGAAGCCAGAACAGAAATCCCAACGTCAACCATTCCTCATTTTGCTAAATCAACAGTAGAAGGTCACGCCGGCAAACTTGTTTTTGGCAGATTATCAGGGAAAAATGTGCTGGCGCTCAAGGGCCGTGTCCACTATTATGAAGGCTATTCGCTGGAGCAGGTGACCTATATTGTGCGGATCATGCACGCGCTGGGTGTACGATCACTTATCGTGACCAATGCTGCAGGCGGAGTTAATCCGGTGTTCACGCCCGGTGATCTGATGATCATCACGAGCCATATCAATTTCTTTTTTGTTAATCCTCTTCGTGGCAGCAATGAAGATCAGTTAGGGCCGAGATTTCCTGATATGGAAAGCGAATATGATAAGGATTATATTGCGATTGCAGAAAAAACAGCGTTGCGATTAGGTGTGAAGACTCAACGCGGTGTTTATTGTGCCGGGCCTGGGCCGACATACGAAACACGATCCGAAGTTAAAATGTTTCAAAAAATGGGCGCCGATGCGGTTGGAATGTCAACCGTTCCGGAGGTTATCGTTGCAAAACATCAAGGCATGAGAGTATTAGGTATCAGTTGTATTACCAATTTAGGAACGGGTATCAGTCATACGCCGCTCAGCCATGAAGAAGTTACCGCCACCGCTAACCGTGTAAAAACTTCTTTTCAATCGCTTATCGCTGAGATCATTCGCCAGATTGCTTAGATCATCGATTTTTTAATTAAATTCCAGGTTCTTGTGGACACGCTTTATTTTAATATACTCCGCGAAATTCGTCCGACGCATGTTGTTATTGATTTGACTGCCGTCGACCATAATATTCAGCAAATACGAAAGAAAATAAACGGCAAGAAAATCATGGCCATCGTCAAGGCGAATGCTTATGGCCATGGGATACAAGAAATTACGGAACGCATTATTCAAAATGGAGTTGAATATATTGGCGTGGGCTTTTTGGAAGAGGCGATCTTTTTGAGGCAGAACAATATTGAAGCGCCGATCCTGGTCATGGGTGGAATTCTGGGATATCAACTTAAAAAATTCATCCAAAATGATATCGATATCACTGTCAGCTCTCTTGAATTGGCACGTCACATCAATGATGAATTGCATCATCAGAAGGCGCGCGTTCATTTAAAAATAGATACCGGTATGGAACGCATAGGAGTAACGCACACTTTCGCAGTAGAATTTGTCAAGCGCGTAGCTCAAATGAAAAATTTAGATATCGTCGGGATTTATTCACATTTCGCGACAGCCGATGAGGGCGATAAATCATTCACCCTTACGCAGCTTGAACGATTTGAATCCATTCTTTATGAACTGAAAAAATCGGGCATTGAAATTCCACTTAAACATGTTGCCAATAGCGGCGCAATCGCGGATATTCCACAATCCACATTTGATATGGTTCGCCCGGGAATATCCATTTACGGAATCTATCCTTCCGCTCAGGTGTCAACCGATTTAAATTTGAAGCCTGTATTGTCTTTGAAATCTAAAGTTGTTTTTATTAAACGCGTTCCTGCGCGCACCGGCATCAGTTACGGCTTAAAGTATTTTACATCGAAAGACAGCAATATCGTCACGATTCCAATTGGGTATGGAGACGGATATTCTAGGCTACTTAGTAACACGGGTGCAGTGCTGATCAGAGGTAAAAGATATCCCGTTGTTGGAGCCGTGTGTATGGATCAACTGATGATTAATGTGGGGGATGACAAAGTTGAGATCGGGGATGAGGTGGTTTTGATCGGCAGTATGGATAATGAGAGGATCAGTGTAAACGAACTCGCAGATAAGATCGGTACAATTCCTTATGAGATCACTTGCATGATAAATGCCCGCGTCCCGCGATTTTATAAACTAAAATAATGAAGAAAATTTACCTCGACCATAGCGCTACTACGCCTTTAGACAAACGCGTATTTGCGGCAATGCTTCCTTACCTGACTGAAGAATTCGGTAATCCGTCGAGTTTACATGGTTACGGACGTTCAGCCAAGGTAGCTCTTGAAAACGCGCGCGAGAAAGTTGCACAGATGCTGAATTCGAAGTCGAATGAGATCGTATTCACGGCCGGCGGCTCCGAAGCTGATAATTTGGCCATTTTAGGAGTTGCCTATTCTGCACAAGTTCGTGGAAATCATTTCGTAACCAATCGGGCAGAACATCACGCGGTCATCCATTCATTTGCCAGTTTAGAAAAAGACGGATTTGAGGTGACCTACATTCCGTGTGACGAATACGGAATGGTGCACCCGGATGCCGTTGCTAAAGCTATACGCACGGATACGGCGCTGGTTTCTATCATGCATGCGAATAACGAAGTCGGAACAATTAACCCGATTCAGGAAATCGGTGAAATGGTCAAAAAAAACGGAGCCCTGTTTCACGTTGACGCTGTGCAGGCATTTGGGAAAATTCCAATCGATGTTAATCGAATGAATATAGATCTCTTGTCTATGTCTGCACATAAACTTTACGGCCCCAAAGGCGTCGGCGGGTTATTTGTTCGCAACGGAATCAAATTGCAGCCGCAGATTCTCGGAGGTTCCCAGGAAAAAGGCCAGCGCGCGGGAACCGAGAATATAGCGGGCGTGATTGGATTTGGAGAAGCGGCCGATTTGTGCAGGATGGAAATGACGGATGAGTCGGCTCGACTTCGTTCCATGCAGGATCGCTTATCTAAGGCTATTTGTGAGTCCATTCCCGGTACGCAATTGAATGGACATCCTGATCTCAGGCTTCCTGGCCATTTGAATATTTCTTTTGACGGATTGATGGGGGACGAGATACTCATGATGCTTGATCTAAATGGCATTGCAGTTTCGACCGGATCGGCATGTACTTCCGGCGCCGTTACGATTTCACATGTTCTCAAAGCAATGGGGTTAGACGATAATCGTTCGCGTGGCGCTGTTCGTATGACACTTGGAAGAAGTTCTGAAGAAGATGATTTGCTGTATATAGTTGATACGATAAGAAATTGTGTTGAGAAAATGCGCTCCGCATGATCACTTAACTATAAGAATTTTTTCCGCAGTTGATTTACCCCCCAAACTGATTCTATAAAAATATACGCCTGAACTTACTTCGTTGCCGTTAAAATTTTTTCCATTCCAATTTTTTGTGACGATCTGATTTGCCGAAACAGGCTCATTCTCAGAAACGGAAATTACAAATTGGCCGATGGCATTGTATATTTTAATTGTAAATGTTGATGTCACCAGCGACTGAAATGAAATGTAAGTAGTACCGCTTGTCGGGTTAGGATAGGTTAAGATGTTTTTTACGAGAGGGTTTGAACTTCCCGAAGGATCATAGTTCAGAGCCTTAAGCGCGTTTGGTATTCCAAATCCGATTTCATTATTAGGTTTTGAATAAGTGCTTGCCGTTTTCTTTATGGCGTCGTAGAGTTGTTTTGACGACCATCTTGGGTTTGCTTCAAGTGCGAGAGCCGCCAAACCCGCTGCCAACGGAGTTGATAACGACGTCCCACTTAAGATATCATAATGACTGGTATCATTTCCTACCACTTTAACATTATTGCCAAGCGCTGCGATATCTGGCTTTTTCCGTCCGTCTTTAGTGGGCCCACGCGAACTGAAAGTAGTTGCAGTGCTGTCGCCGTATATGGCGCCGACGGCGATCATTTTTTTTCCGTCGGATGGAGTACCAAGATATCCGGCGCCGCGTGTCCCCATATTTCCGGCGGAATTGAAAACTAAAACGCCCTTATTAAACGCAATATTCGTTGCCAATGTAGTCATGGCCGTATTGCCGTCAAGATCAACCAATGAGTAATTGTAAGATGAATTTTGAAATTCATCAAAAAAGCTGATTGAACTGCTGACGATGTCAGCGCCCTTTTCTTCAAGCCATTCAAGCGCTGAAACCCAGTGATCTTCTTCGGCTTTTTGCCCGATACCGTCATCGTTTTCAGTTCGTGCGAGAAGATAGGAAGCGCCAAAGGCTGTTCCGATAAGTTTTCCAGGATCATAGGCCGCAATCGCTGAGAGCACATAGGTGCCATGACTGCTGCCACTCTTGCCTTCAATATTTTCACTGACGTCCTTATCGCGTTCAACAAAGTCTGAATCATCGACAACGTGGACATTTCGTAATGCGATGTGGTCAAGATTAAAACCTGTATCGATCATACCGATCAGGACGCCGCTGCCCGAAAAACCAAGTTGATGGACTGCGGGTGTATTTATCATTGCATTTTGACTGTAGGAAGAACCGTAATCTAAAATGAAAGGCATTTCACCATTGGCTGCAAGTTTATTTCCATGCTTTATCAAAACATTGGTTTGCGCGCGCGAAACCGGTTTGACTAGTTTGACAAACGGCAGTTTCTCTACGTTGTTCTTCTGTTCAGCATTCAAATGAGCGCTGACGGCATTAAGCCATTTGGAAACCGCTATGATTTCGATATGTAATGATTTTATATAGTCGGTATAATGGGTGTTAACCGGAATGTCATAGTGATCAATAGTTTTCTCTAATGCATTATTTTTTTGGCGGCGATCAATGGTACGGACGGGTAAGTTTTGCAGAATGGTTTTTTCTAAAGACAAATTAGCAACCGGTTTATCGGTAAAGATAATCCAGTATTTCCCTGTGGTGTTCAGTTGTGAAAAAGCAGGTGACGCGCAGTGAAGTAAAAATATGATTGAAAGGATGTAACGGGGCGTCATTCATTACCTTATTTACACAAAGCAAAAATCTGTTCGTCCGAAAGGATGACCGTCGATTGTTTTGCCGCCTGAAAGATCTTTTTGACCAATTCGTCTCTGGGTTCGATCTTACGTTTTTTCAACCAAAAAATGACGTTGGATTCTCCGCTCAACGGGCCGATCTCTACTACTTGTTCCAGTCCGAACATATTTGCCGGAACGCTTGAATATACACGATCGACAAGCTCCATATCTCCTAAATTCAGCGATTTTAGTATGGCCGCGGCATGTACGCCTGTTGCAGTACGAAACGCGTCTTTCCCGAAAATAGGATAGTTGATAGGAATTGGCACGCCGGTGTGACTTGAAATTTTCTGACAATACTCCGGGAGGTAACTGAGGTCGTTTTGAATCCAATTTTTCATTTTGAGATTAACCATGAGTTGATCCATCGCCACGTTACCGACGCGTTCGCCAATTCCGCCTCCTGTGCCGTGAACTCGGTGGGCACCGGCGTGGATGGCGCAAATCGCATTGGATACTCCAAGACCTCGGTCATTGTGTCCATGCCAGTCGATCTTAATATCAAGATTGGTCATGAATATGATTTCTTTCATATAATTAATGATCCGATGGATGCCCTCGCAGGTTGCATGCCCTACGGTATCTGAAATGCAAAGCCGCGTTGCGCCGCACCTAATGGCCGTTTGATACATTTTTCGAATGTCTTCGGGCTTTGCCCGCGTCGTGTCTTCGGTAACATACATGACATCAAGGCCATTTTGAACAGCAAATGTTACGGCCTCTTCGGTGAATTTTAATAATTGATCGATTGTCCATCCTTCTGCGTATTGGCGAATGGGACTGGACCCGATAAAGGTGCACGCTTCAATTTTGATTCCTGCTCTCTGCGAGGCCTCAATAATGGGAGTAATATCTTGTTTCAGCGTTCGCGCTGCGCAGTTTGGCCGGATCTTCATCTTATTATTGACAATTTCCTTTGCGAGGATAACGACATGTTCCAATACGTGAGGTCCGGCTCCGGGCAGTCCAATATCAGCAGAATGAATACCAAGTTTTTCCATCAAATGCAGAAGCTCGATCTTTTGGTCAATTGTCGGAGCTTTTACGGATGGGGACTGAAGGCCGTCACGAAGCGTCTCATCGTCCAATTCAATCTGCTGGGAAGGTCGGACGCCAGGCAAGGCTTCCAAGTTCCAATCATAAATTAATTCATCGAGTTTCATAGTTCTTCCTGAGTCATAATTAATAAAATGTACTACAATTTACAGGGCAATCAAAATAATAATAATATATAATTTGCATATTGATATACGGTCTGGGTTTACTGATCCGTTACTTGTTATGCATTATGAAGACGCCGTCCCATTTACCTTCCGGAGGTTTTTTCTTAAATTCTTCCGAACGCTCGATATAGACTTTTGACGGCCCGTCATCCGGTTTGATGGTCAGTGCAGCTTTAAAGTTCGAAATAGCCTCGTCCCATTTTTGTTTTCGATAGGCAACCAATCCTTTGTTATATGCTTCCAAGGCTTTTTTCTGATCGTTTGAGATGCCCGTCAAAGCTGATGAAACGACTTCGAATACTTTGACCGGCTTTTCCTTGCCTTTGACGCGTATCAGATCTAATTCACGTGAAATGACCTTGGCCTGAACTTTTTCCTGCGTCCATTCACTGACCATGATATGAGTGCCGTACTCTTTGTTGGCGCCTTCCAGGCGTGAAGCCAGGTTGACGCTGTCGCCGATGGCCGTGTATTCCATCCGCTGATCGGAACCGATATTTCCTACAACCACGATACCCGAATTGATACCGATGCCAACTTTCAATTGCGGCTTTCCAAGTTTAATTTGCTCCTCATTAAACGCAATGAGGCTTTCCTGCATTTCGATGGCAGCCATAACTGCATTCCCGGCATCATCGCCGGTTGTTGCCGGCGCGCCAAACATGGCCATAATGGCGTCGCCGATAAATTTATCCAGCGTGCCTCCGTATTTAAAAATAATATCGATCATCTTAGTAAAATAACGGTTCAATATCTCTACCATTTCTTCAGGGCTCATGCTTTCCGCAAGCGTGGTGAATCCGCGAACATCGGAAAAGACCAAAGTAACTTCACGTTTTTCGGGTTGAAACCGTATATCACCGGACGCGTCGTTGCTTATAATTTTCTCTGCGATCTGTTTTGATACATACCGTTCCAAAGCCGCTTTAAGATGCTCTTTACGGCGTTTATCCTCGTACAGACGCGCATTTTCAATTGCGATCGCCGCATGATTGGAGAATGCCTCGAGCAAGTCAACGTCGCTCTTGGAAAAGACATTTGACATTACGTTTGACCCGACATAAATGACGCCAATGACTTTTTGGTCTTTGTTCTTTAACGGCGAGCAGATCACGGAACGAATGTGGTGTGAAATGATGCTTGCTCCGCTCTGAAACCTGTCGTCATTCTGGGCATCCGACGTTAGAATACTTTCTGCTGTTTCGGCAACACGTTTTGAAATAGTCGTACTAAAAGTGGGGGAGGAGGTGCTGATCTCATCCGATTCTATTTTGCGTGAAATTTTTGGAACCAGTTCTTTTCTGTCGTTGTAAAGCATAATAAAACCGCAATCCGCTTTCATCACTTTAAGCCCCAAATCCAAAATAGTTTTTAGAAGCTCGTCTTCTTCAAAAATCAAATTGATTACTTTTCCGATCTCATATAAGACGTTAAGTTTTTGCTGAAAATTTTCTGATTCATGCAATTGGTTGTCCATGATATGTACGGCATGTTCCAGATCAAGAAATTGCGAGCTGATTGAGTTGCGGTCCGCAGTGCCGCTAAGGACAATTTTCTTAAGGGCCTGGAACTTGTCCAGAAGCGTCGTAGGGGAAATCTCCGGCGCGTAACCGGTGTCTGCCGGTTTCTTTGGAGGAACGGCGGAAGTTTCGATCGGCTTGAAAAAACGTTCTTTATCAAATTCGATCGTCGCGTTTTCATCAATTAAGAAAATAAGATCTACTGCGCCAAAATTGATATGGTCTTTATGCTTAATTTCCGTCGGCGCGGAGATACGAACGCCGTTCACAAAAGTACCGTTCGTGCTGTTGAGGTCCGTTATCAGGTATTGATTATTCTGCAAAGTAAGTCTAGCATGTTTCCCTGATACCATAACATTGGCAATCAGAAAATCATTCTCGGGTCGGCGCCCAACGGTCGTATCGTTTTTCTCAATCACAAAACGATGCGAGGTATTGTCTTTTTCGAGCAGTACTAATGCAGCCACACGTTCTCCGACATAAAGTTAATGTTATTTTTTTTGAAATTGTTTTTTGACTTCATCATACAACGGCGTCCAGACCGGATTGCCGTATTCTGATTTGTCCAGTTGAAAAGAATTGTCCAGGCCAAAGGCTTTCTTAAATGCGAGTTTAGCCTGTGCCGGATTTCTATCAACAGCATAAATAAAAGCAAGGAGTTTATACGCCTCCACTTTCCTGCTTGTTTTCAAATCTTCTTTTGAGACGGCTGCCTCGAGCGATCGGATAGCATTCGTATTATCACGTTTAGAATAATAGTCTTTTCCTTCGTCAAAAAGCTCGGAACCCTTGGCGTTAATCAAAGCTGATTCTTTCTGAGCCCATTGAAAAGAAGGCGTCCAAGCCGGGTGACCTGCTTCTGATTTGTCCAACTTAAATTTCTTGTCTAACTTAAATGCTTTGCTGAATTCTTTGTAAGCTTCATCCGCATTGCCTTGGATAGAATAAATAAAAGCAAGGTGTTTATGTGCGGAAACAAGGTTACTCTTTGATAGTTTTTGCTGTGTTGCTTTGTGAAGCGACGATTTTGCTTTCTCATAATCACGGACTTTGTATGCCTCAATGCCATTTTTTAATGCATCATCTGCATTAATTTTCTTAGTATTCTTAGTTTTTTCATCTCTCGTTGTCTTGGCGGCTTCTTTAGTGGCACAGCCAAAAAACAACAACATCAAAACGGCTGAAAAAAATAATTTTGTCATGATGCACCTGTTACTTAAAATCGTGTTGTAGAGAAGTGGTTGAACCGGCATTAATGGTTACGTTTTTTGTAACCGGTCTGTATGCCGGGTTTTCTATTTTTATTTTGTACGTACCCGGTTTCAATTCAAGGTTGTCCACAGGGGGAGAAGATCCCATGGATTTGCCGTCAACATAGATTTTAGCCCAAGGATTGACGACAAGTTTCAAATAACCAACCGAAGCAAGTAATTTAAGTTCGGCAAGGTTGTTTTCCTGGTTCTCAATAACGATGAATTTCTTAATCGACACCAGATTTCCTTTTTGAACTTTGATTTCACGTTGCCCCGCTGCAACCTTGTCAAGCTTCAATGGGGTTTTGCCCACGTTGTTGCCATCGATAAATACATCCGCTTCGCTCGGAACGGATGTAATAGAAATAGCGCCAAATAGTTGTTCTAACGTCGAATTGAGTTTAAGAGTTTCCTGACTGTTAATAACGACTTCTTGTTCAAATGGTTTATATCCTTCTTGTTTTAGAGTAATCTTACGCTTGCCGAAAGGCACGATATACGTCACCCCGTCTTTTTCAGGTTTGAGTGTTGTACCATCGAGAATGACCTGAACTTTTTTTGGATTTACATCCGAAACGGAAATGGATCCTTTTTTGACTTCCAAATTAAGCGCATCTTTGTATTCTCGCTTTTTTCGTAGATCAACATCTTTTGTCTGAGTACCATAGTATTCCTTTGAATAAACTAATGTGTGTTTTCCAACCGGAAACGGAACTTTGAGCAGCGGCGTGTATCCGATAAACTTGCCCGTATTGGTTTGAACTGCGATTATGTCGGGTTTGGACGAAATGGTCAAATAAGCCGTGTCGACGCCCGAGGGAAATTGAACGGGAGCAAGTTTCATAGTAACATTCAGTTTCTTTTCTTCGTTTTCAGCGAACAACAACTTAGTTTTGAAGTCGTCGTATCCCTCGTGTTTAATTAATAATTCGTGTTCCTCGGCAGAAACATTTTGAACAGCTAGTTGGCCGTTTTCAATTTGATAATCTGTTCCATCCAATACAGCCGTACCTTTGAGGATGTTAAGAGCGATCTGCAGGGAAGCCTTCTCAGAGGAAGTGAAAATTCCAAAAATAATATAGAGAAGAACTGCACAGACAACCGCGGTTATAGTGGAAATCAAGACGATAGGTTTGTTCTTTGTTGCTGACTGAACCGGCGCGGAGGATGATGCAGCAGGAGGCGTTGTGGCAGACGACGCAGGCACCGCCATGGTCGCCGCGGTTTTACTGGACATCACAACAGTACCTTTATAGTCAGCAGGATTAAAAGCCTGTGTAGATGCAATTTGCGTGCTGGCGGCGTTTTTGTAATTTTGAATGTCCTTGCCCATGGACTCCGCGTCAGGATAACGGTCAGCCGGATTCTTTGCAAGCGCTTTCATGACAATTTGGTCAAATTGCGCCGGAACCGACATATTAGCTACAGACAGTGGAGTGGGATTTTCATGCACCACGCGATACATGACGGTAGTAATATTATCGCCGGGAAACGCTCTTTCGTAAGTCAGCAATTCATAAAAGACGGCTCCAATAGAAAAAATATCTGAGCGATTATCCACGCCTCTTCCGGTGATCTGTTCCGGCGACATGTAACTCGGCGTGCCAACGACCATGCCCGTTTGCGTCGCGCTCGTAGAAGTAATTTTTGCAATGCCGAAATCTGTAATTTTTGCAATATGGTCGTCGGTCAATACGATATTTGCCGGTTTGATGTCACGGTGAATGACGCCATTCTTATGCGCATATCCGAGTCCTTCGCATATCTGCACCATGATGTTGACGATCTGATCAATTGAGAAAGGGCTTTTTTCCGATATGTATTCGTCCAATGCCTTCCCTTTGATAAATTCCATAGCGATATAAGCCAATCCTTGTTCTTCGCCAACATCATATATCGTTACGATATTCGGATGCGTCAGGCGGCCTGCGGATTGCGCTTCCTGTTCAAAACGCCGCTGAAATTCTGCCAGTTGATCTGCCGGTATTTCCCCGGCTGTTTTCAACGTCTTAAGCGCAACAGTTCTTCCAATTTTCGGATCAACGCCTTTGTACACGATTCCCATAGCGCCTTGTCCAAGAACCTGTGTAATTTCGTATCGCCCCAGTTTATTTAATTCCACTATAACTCCGCTTATGAAAATATTTGATGATTAGTTTGTATGATTGCAGAAGAATGCATGAAAATCAATAAATTAACGGGAATTGGAAAAAAATATATGGGAATTGTTCAATATTATCAAGTAATTAATTATGATGAACGGACAAGAATACCCTAAGATTGCGGCCATTCGTTCATTTAATTAGTTTAGCCGTACGGCGTTACTGTGCTTGATTTTATATACACGTATGGATATATTGCCGTGTTTATTTTAGAGGAGTTATAAGTGAAAAGTTATGATGTTGTAATTATCGGCGCCGGTATAATGGGACTGTCGATCGGTTATGAATTACGATTACGAAATCAAAAGCTGAGAATAGCCGTTGTGGAAAAAGGGACAGCGGGCAAAGAAGCTTCCTGGGCGTCAGTAGGAATGTTGGAACCACAGTTGATCATCACGCAGGATTCTTTAAATGAGGAAAATGGAATTCAGCGTTCATTTCTAAACTTATGTATCGAAAGTCAATTCATATTCGAAGAATATATACGCCGCGTTGAATGGGTTAGCAAAGTTAACTGTGAATACCGAAAAGAAGGAATTCTGAAATTAATTCCGCCTGATGAAAATGCGGATGAAAAGATAACTTGGCTCGCTCGGATCGGGATTCGCGGGCACTATTGGGACCAGGACGAAATAGAAAAAAACGAACCGGCATTGGCGGAGGGTTTTTCAGCCATTCATTTACCTGGCAATCATCAGGTTGAGAATCGGAAACTTGTTAAAGCGTTGATTTATGCATGCAAGCAGACGAACGTTGAGATTATAGAAAACTGCCCCATTGCCGATTTCAATATAGTGAACGATGCCATAGCTGACATTAGCGGCTTGGCGGAAAAATATACAGCAGCGCATTATATTTTGACCGCCGGCGCTTGGAGTTCACAGTTTCCCGGTTTGCACGGCATCATACCCGATATTCGGCCGATGCGCGGGCAGATTTTTTCTATGCAAATGCCCAACGAGAAGTTCGTTCGCCATGCGGGAAGCCTCAATGACTTCTATTATGTTCCGCGTAATGACGGACGCATCCTGATCGGTTCTACGGTTGAAGATGTGGGTTTCAATAAATCCGTGTCAAAAGACGTTACGGACGAGTTCTTAAAGAAGTTGGAAACGATATTCCCGAACTCCATTTATTTTAAGGCAATCGAATCGTGGGCCGGATTAAGGCCGGTCAGCCAGGATAGGTTTCCGATACTGGGAGAAACCGCGTTAAGTAACCTTTTCGTCGCATCCGGACATTTCAGGAACGGTATTCTCTTGATGCCGATTACTGCAAGGCTAGTGGCAGATGTGATTTTGGATCAGAAAGTCTCGCCGTTGATCCAGCCGTTTTCGACAGCGCGCTTTTTCAGGGATTAGCATGATGAACATAAATCGATATTCTTTACTTCAGTGGATTGCGTTGCTGGCCTGCGGCATTTGGATTGGAATACTAATATTCCTGGGATCGGTTGTTGCGCCTTCCATTTTCAAATTCATGGATTCAAAAACACAAGCCGGAGTTTTGAATGGGATCATTTTACACAAAATGAATATTATGGAAGGTATTTGTTCCATCGTTTTACTTCTATCATCCTTGTTTTTTCTATTTTACCGCAAGAGCTTGCTTCAATGGATTCGCATGTTCGCGTCCCTTTTGTTATTTGCCAACCTTGGCGGGTATAGTATGATCATTGCTCCGCGTATGGATCAGCTGAAAGTTACCATTCAAAATTTTGATACTCCAAAAGATCAGGATACCCGGCCTGAAAGAGAAGCATTTGATCGTCTGCATTCGGCGTATTCGTCATTGGTTACGGTAAATGTAGTCGTATTGCTGACTTTGTTCTTTCTGATCTCAACCGCAAAGCCGGACGAAGAATGATCGCAGGAAAAGCGGCGGCACAAACCAGCGCTTTTTCGGGAAGCGTCAACAATGCATACGATTACTGCCGTCAGATTGCAAGGAATCACTATGAAAATTTTCCCATTGCGTCTTTTTTTATTCCGGGAAACAAAAGGAAACATTTTTATGCGGCGTATGCATTTATGCGAACGGCGGACGATTTTGCCGATAATGAGGCGCTGGATATTAATCAACGACTTCAATTATTGCTGCAATGGCAGTCTAAACTCGATGCGTGTTATAAGGGGGCTGCAGAGGAACCCATTTTTATTGCGCTGCGAGAAACCGTTAAGGCGTGCGGAATTCCAAAAGATTATTTTGACCATTTGTTAAATGCATTTAAAGTGGATCTTTTTAAGAATATTTATCAAAATTTTGATGAACTTCTTGAATATTGCAGTTTTTCGGCAAATCCGGTTGGACGCATTGTTCTGTGCATTCTTGGATACAACGGCCACCCTGAGAAGGAGTCGTTCTATTCCGCGACGGACTCCATTTGCACAGCGCTGCAACTGACGAATCACTGGCAGGACGTATTTGTTGATCTCAAAAAAAACAGATGTTATTTACCTCAAGATGAGATGGCACAATTTGGTTATTCAATTCAGGATATAGCGAATAAGAAAATTAACACGCAGTTTGAAAATCTAATGGCATTTCAAGTACAACGCGCACGGGATTTTTTTTTAAAAGGGAAAGCAGTGCTGTCTGCTCTAAACAGGCCGGAACGATACGAAATCACTTTGATATGGCTGGGAGGAATGCGTATACTTGAGAAATTGGAAAAGAATAATTATGATGTTCATAATAGGCGGCCTGAAGTTGGAGTGTTCGACGCCGTTCGGATTTTATATCGCATGATAACGTTTAAGTAAGAACATGTATAACCTGTTTAACCCATCTATATCCGACTACGTGCGCCAATCCGGCAGCAGCTTCTATTTCCCCATGCTCGTTTTCCCAAAAGATAAACGGGATGCGATCATGACCGTTTACGCGTTTTGCCGTTACACAGACGATATGGTTGATACTGAAAATGGCAATCATAATCCGTTTGAATTTCTGGATCATTGGAAAACGGAACTGCAAACCGCGATTACCGGTAAGTCACAGCTTAATTTTTTGAATAGGCTTGTTTACATTGCGCGCAGATTCTCAATACCTCTAGAACTGTTTTTTGAGTTAATTCGCGGCGTAGAGATGGATCTAACAAAAAACCGTTACAAAACTTTTGATGAGTTGTATGAATACTGCTATCGCGTAGCGTCTACGGTCGGATTGATGACCGTCAGCATTTTAGGGGAGAAGAATTCACGGATTGAATCCTACGCAGTTAATACGGGTATTGCCGTCCAGTTAACCAATATCATTCGCGATGTCGCTTCAGATATTAAAAAAAACCGTATTTATATACCGAAACAGGAATTAGAAAAATTTGGATGCACCGAAGATGACCTGCTAAGCGGAAACAATCAGTCTTCTTTTGTGAGGCTCATGCGGGAACAGTGCATACGCGCGCGCCGCTATTATATGAAGGCCGATGAGGATTATGCAGCAGAACGATCTTATATATTATTTCCTGCAAGAGCCATGCAGAACATTTATCACTCACTTCTGGTAAAAACAGAACGAAACCTGGAAAATCTTTCTTCAAAAAAAATTTCTCTATCGATTCCTCAAAAGGCCTCAATTGTTTTCAAGACATGGTGGAATGAAAGACAGTTTGCGTAATGACCCATTCCGGTAAAACAGTCATCGTGATCGGGGGAGGTTTGGCCGGTCTTGCAACGGCAACTCTCTTATCGGATCGTGGATTTCAGGTGACTTTGATCGAACAAAAACACCGCCTGGGCGGCAGAACATTTTCTTTTCAAGACCGCACTACGTCCGATGTCGTCGATAACGGCCAACATATCCTCATGGGCTGTTATCATTATACGCTTCGTTGGTTAAAATTCCTCGGGCAAGCTCAACCTACCCAAACGGGTAGGTTGATTCATATTCCATTTGCAGCGCCGCATAAAAAGCTGAGTTCCTTAATTATTCCGGTTCTGCCTATGCCGATGCATCTGCTCGTTGGGATTTTGCGATTTAAAAATCTGTCGTTTTGGGAACGTTTACTGCTCATCAAAGCGGGGCTGAAATTACCGTTTCAGCATATTCCGGAAACCATTTCGGTTGACGATTGGCTTAAGGATTTGGGGCAAAATGAAAATCTGAAAACATATTTCTGGAACCCCGTTTGTTTGGCCGTAATGAATGAATCGTTGCAGAACGCTTCGGCTAAATTGTTTGCAACGGCTCTAAAACACATGTTTCTCGTTAAAGGCGATTACTCCAGAATTATTATACCAAAAACGGGTTTGTCTGAGTTATTTGTAATACCATCGGAAGTGTTGATTAGACAGAACGGTGGAATTGTATTATTAGATCGGGAGGTTGATAAAATACAACTGGCGAATGATCAAATAACGGGAATTACGCTAAATAACAAGAATCTGTTACAGGCCGATGTTTATGTTTCAGCAGTACCGCAATCCGGTTTTTTTAATATTATTGATAAGGACATCCGGGATAAGCACTTTCAAGCAATGGCTGTTTTACGAACTTCTCCGATCATTTCTATATATGTTTGGTTAACCGGTATTCAAACAGATCAGTTATTTCATGGATCTTTTATCGGGTGTATTCATACCAAGATACAGTGGATTTTCAAGAAATCGGACAGTTTGCTTGAAATAACGATCAGCGGAGCCGTCGATATGATTAACCGGCAACGCGAAGAAATTTTCGAATTGATTGTTGGGGAATTGGAAATACTGTTTGCAGATTTTAAAGGCTCCATGGTGCGTCATTTCCTAGTGATTAAGGAGCGGAACGCAACTTTTTCTCAGCCACCGGATTCGGGATATCATCGGCCTTCGTGTAGGACGCCAATCAAGAATTTTTATATAGCGGGCGATTGGACGGATACGGGACTGCCTGCAACCATCGAAGGCGCCGTTAAAAGCGCATATACTGCGGTAGATCACGTTTGCGCAGAATACCTGCGGTAAGGGGATTATGCTAAAAAAAAACGACCGCATTACTGAATTAGAGTTTCAGGATTCCGAGGGCATAAACTACCGTTTAGAAAAATTTCACGGTCGAAAGGCTGTTGCATTATTTTTTTATCCGATGGATTTCACCAGGATCTGTACTGCGCAGGTGTGTTATTTTCGGGAACGATATGAAGAGATTTGCAAACTTGGGGGTGAATTATTCGGCGTTAGTCTTGATGATAGCGTAACGCACAATAGCTTCATCAGTAAACATCAATTACCGTTTCCATTAATTTATGACCATAGAAAAAAACTTGGAAAACAATTTGGGGTTCTGCGGCTCGGCGGAATATTACGAAATAAAAGGGCAACATTTGTTTTGTCGCCTGCCGGAATCATACTTGATGTTATACACAATGAATTTAATGCGGAAGTTCATGCGGATCGATTCATTGAGATTCTAGAATCGATGAATTTATAGCAGATTAAGTTCGCCTCTCTCCAGTTCAATGAGGAGTTTTTTTTTATCTATCCCGCCGCCGTAACCCACCAAGCTTCCATTTTTTCCAATCACACGATGGCAGGGCACTATGATCGCAACGGGGTTGTTATGATTTGCTCCGCCCACCGCGCGAACGGACTTTGGATTATTGATCTTTTTGGCAATATCACCGTAACTGCAGACATGCCCGTAAGGAATTTTCTGTAGCTGTTCCCATATCTTGATTTCAAATTCAGAGCCGCGCAAATCCAAAGGAACCGTAAAGTTCTTACGTTTTCCTGAAAAATATTCCTGCAATTCCTTTTCCGCTTGCTCGATTACGTCATTTGTGCCTTCAACCCATTCGGCGTCAAAGACTTTTCGAATCTTGCCGGACATTTCTTTATAACGTTCAGGCAGATAAAATTCGAGGAAACAGATCTTATCGGCAATGGAACCTAAGACCATATCGCCAAGCGGCGACTTAATTATTTTGTATATAATCAGGTTTGCCACAACGCTTACTTCTTATAAATCCTTGTCGCATAGTCAGCAACCATACGATCGGTATTAAATTTCGGGATCAACGTTTGCATGGCTTTGCGTATTTTCATAATCCACAAACGCGGGATATTAGCGGCGTCTCGATTATAGAAAGTGGGAATGACTTCATTTAATAATACGTTATAAAGATTTACCTCGTCTACACGATCCTGTTCTTGCTCACTGTCAGGATGTTCATCTTTGCCGATTGCAAAACCGTTGGTGCTGTCATATCCCTCGCGCCACCAGCCGTCCAGGATGCCGAGATTCAAGCCGCCGTGAATAGCAATCTTTTGCCCGCTGGTTCCGCTTGCTTCTAATGGCCGGCGCGGCGTATTGAGCCATATATCGCAGCCTGAAATAAGAAATCGCGCGACATTAATATCGTAGTTTTCTATAAATGCGACTTTGCCGAATAATTGCGGATGTTTGCTTAATTCAACGACACGTTTGATCAGCGCTTTTCCGTTGTCATCTTTCGGATGGGCCTTGCCGGCAAAGATAATTTGAAGTGGACGGTCTTCGTTATTGAACATGGAAAGAGATTTTTCGATGTTCGCAAAGATCAGCGGCGCGCGTTTGTAGGTTGCGAATCGTCTTGAAAAACCTATGGTCAATGCATCGGGCGATAAAAATGTGTCAAACAGTTTAACGCCGTTTCCGCCGGCCCGCCGCTGCTGCTCTTTCAGTCTCATGCGCGTGAATTCTATGAGCAGGCGGCGTAAATTGTATCTCAAAGCCCAGATTTCTTCGTCCGGAATAAAATTCGGATCGGATACCTTGTGCCAAAAGTCGCCTTGCATAATATGATATTCCCAGTCCTCTCCCAGGAACTTGTGCCAGAATTTACGCGTAGGATAATTCATCCAGCCAAGGATATGGACGCCATTGGTAATATGCGTGATAGGTACTTGTTCAACCGGTTTGTCAGGAAACAGGCCTTGCCACATTTTGCGTGTGACATCGCTGTGTAAGGCGCTGACGGCGTTAGTTGATCGCGACATTTTCAAAGCGAATACGGTCATGCAAAATGTTTCTTTGTCGTCGTACGGATTGACACGTCCGTATTCCATAATCTTGTCAATGGAAATTCCAAGAGTCGCGCTGTAATTGGACAAAGTAAAAAGCATGAGATCTTTTGTAAATCGGTCGTGTCCGGCCGGAACAGGCGTATGGGTCGTAAAAACACAATGTTCTTTGACCCAGGAAAACGCTTCCTCAATGGTTTTTCCTTCGAGAAGTTTTTCGCGCGCCAATTCAAGCCCCAAGAATGCGCTGTGCCCCTCATTCATGTGGTATACCGACGGTTCAACGCCGATTGTGTTTAAGAGACGCACTCCTCCAATGCCCATCGCTATTTCTTGACAAATGCGCGTCGTGATGTCGCCGCCATAGGTTCGTGCCGTGAGTTCGCGGTAATGCTCTTCGTTATCAGGATGATTGCTATCAAGTAAATACAGTTTAATTCGCCCGATGTTCAGTTTCCAAACATAAAGTTTTACGATGCTGTGGCCTATCTCGACGAATGTGACTACCGGCTTTCCCGCCTTATCACGAAGCAATGTAATAGGCAGGTTGTGTGGGTCATTCGTAACATACGTCTCATGTTGCCATCCGTCAACAGCCAGGGTCTGGTGGAAATAACCCTGCCTGTAAAATAAGCCGATTCCAACCATCGGTATACCGAGATCGCTCGCCGATTTGATATGATCGCCGGAGAGAACGCCGAGGCCGCCGGAATAGATCGGCAGGCTCTCATGTAACGCAAATTCAGGACTGAAGTAGGCGATGGGATGTTGCTGAAATTCCGCCATATTCACGCTGCCCCAGGTCTTTTCGCGGTGCATGTATTGATGAAAATCATCAAGCATTTCTTTCACGCTCTCACCGAATGTGGATTCACGGAGCCGAGCCTGCAGTTCTGCCGGCGAAATTGAATTTAATACGGCAACGGCATTATGGTTTGTTTCCTCCCAAACCATCGTGGCCAGTTCTTTAAAGATCAATTGAGCGCTTTGATTCCACGTCCACCAAAGATTATGCGCGACCTCTTTTAGTCCGTCGATCTGTGATTCAATAATTGGATTCATTTCGTATATTGTTGTTGGTAAGTATTTGTGAATTGTAGAAAAGTAAGGAATTTATTTTTCATTTCAAAAAATAATTGCTTAAAAGGCAATATTTTGTTATGCTTGCACCTGTTTTGATGCATTGAGACAATTGGAGAGGTGTCCGAGTGGTTGAAGGAGCCGGTCTCGAAAACCGGTATGCCTGTAAGGGTATCGTGGGTTCGAATCCCACCCTCTCCGCTAAACTACGCCCGCCTAATCAACGGACTTCGTTTAGTTGGCCACCATAATTTCTCCGGAAATATAAAAAGCTGATTCAAATGAATCAGCTTTTTGCATTATTGAAATATTTTTAGAGATTGCATTTCAAACCTGTCCCCACTTTGTTCAGTTAATACTCATCGTAATCAAGCGAGGGCGCATGAAACAGTGACGCTATGAGTGTGACCTGATGCAGAGCTGGTCTTGACAATTTGTTGGTTGGCAGCGAGATTTGCGAAATCGGCTGCAGTGATAGTAACAAAATGAGTGTGACCGGCACTGCCGGTTATGTCGTATGTTTCCTCGACCGCAGCAGCGACAGCAGCCTTCGATACGGTAAGTTGATGGCCATGGTTGCCGCCAATGGCTACATTAGTACCTGCATTTAAACAGTCCGGTTGTGGTGTCGGCCCGCCACCATTGTCCCCTCCGTCAGATTCGTTCTTACTTTCAGAACATGCTATGACCCATTTGCTGATACTCAACGTGGTGAATAGCACAATGAATAATTTAAAAAAATCGAAGCGTGAGATCTTTTTCATAGGCTTTTCCTAAATTTGGTGGACGTTTAAATATTAATGAGAGGAATGATATTATAACTAAAAAAATGTATGTATATTTCAATAAATTGTGTATAATTATTCATAGCAACCCGTCATTTTAAGCGCATTCGAAAATGAATCAGCAACCCAACATAGAAAAGCTGGGCCGTTATAAAATTCTGGGCATTCTTGGCCAGGGTGCAATGGGCATTGTGTATAAGGCGATCGACGAGCGCATAGAGCGTGTGGTGGCTATTAAGACTCTGCAGGCCGGGACCGACCTGCCGGAAGACCGAATAGCTGAATTCCGGGAAAGATTCTTTCATGAAGCGCAGTACGCCGGAAAACTCAATCACCCTGCGATTGTCACTATTTTTGACGTAGAAGAAGTAGACGGAATATCGTATATCGCAATGGAATATGTTGACGGCAAAACCCTCGAACATGTTATAGATAATGAGTCGGAACTTCCCGTCAGCAGGATGATTGAGATCATGATTGAAATTTGTGACGGATTGAGTTACGCACATAAAAACGGAGTAGTTCACCGCGATATAAAGCCCAGTAACATTATTCTTACAAACGACGGGCATGCAAAAATCACAGATTTTGGTATAGCTAAAGTTAGCACATCGAACAACACGGTTGTCGGAACAATATTAGGCACGCCGGGATACATGTCGCCGGAACAGATCACGGGAAAGTCAGTTGATCATCGAACCGATATATTCTCGCTTGGCGCAGTGTTTTATGAGTTTCTTACGCAACACAAGGCGTTTCCGGGCACAAATTTGACGGAAATTCTTTATCGCGTGATGAATGAAAACCCGCCTCCCGTGAGCGTAGTTAATCCAATGGTTCCGCCGGTTTTCGACAACATTATTTCCCGCGCATTAAGGCGCAATGCGGAAGAGCGGTACCGAAGCGTCGATTTTTTTGAACAGGACATTCAGCGGGTGGAGTTAACGCTAACCATGACCGGATCCAGAGGTATGAGCGCTCTCTCAGATGACACGGCAAAAATGGCGTTACCTTCATTATTCAATAAAATTGGAATTTCGCTGGATTACAAAAAGCTTACTATGGGGCTTTCGGTGTATTCCGGAATGCTGACTTTTATTCTCTTTTTCATGCTGATATTTGGAAGTCATACCAATCGAATCGCCGATACATTGACCGCACAGAAACCGGCCTCATTAGAAGTGGCGCTTAATGTGCCCGATGCCGTGGTAAGTATTGACGGGCTGGTTATTCAAACAAAGAAAAATAGTATCAAGATCGACAGCGTTGGTGTGGGAGAACACAGATTAGTAGTGAAACGCGATTTTTATGAGAAGTACGAAACGGCATTGGTTTTTGCGACCGGTGAGTCGAAAAAAGTTGACGTCAACCTGAAACTCTCTCCGGTTGAAATTCCGCCCGGAGTGGATACGTCGTTTATTACGATTACATCGAATCCAAAGATGGCAAAAGTTGAAACCAGCACTGGGTTATTTATAGGCTATACGCCGATTGAAAAATTCCCATTTCCTGGAGGCAACTATACGCTGTTGTTTTCTAAAGAGGATTACTCATCAAAGACCCGCAACGTTGTATTTCGCAGATATCGAAATTATCCGGTTGAAATGACTCTGGATAAATTACGAGGATTTGTTTCATTGGAAAGGGTCTACCCGGAGGATGCCGGCCTTATATGGAATGGGAAGAAATTACAAAAAAATCTTAGAACCAATCGATTCAGCGTCGAAGTTGGCGATCAGACTGTGACTATCAGCGCAGATGGATACGAAGACGTTACGAAACAATTGGTTCTTAAGTTTGACGAAACTATCGAACTGGGTGATTCGTTGAAAGCTACGTACGGCTCTTTACTTGTGCAGTCGAATCCTAGTGGAGCGGATATTTTTATTGACGATTCGGAGAAGTCAGTAGGTAAGTCGCCGGTTCAACTCGATCTTTTGTTAGCAAGCACGCACAGGATCAGTGCGGCTTATAAGAATGAAAAAAGAAACAAAACAATAAAAGTAGAAAAAAATGATACTATTACAACCACGATCGTATTTTCAAATCCAAACGGTTTTCTCGAATTAAATTCTGATCCGCCGGGAGCTTACATTTACATCAACACCGCTTTACGCAGGGGTGTTACGACACCCCAAACGATTGAAATTCAGCCCGGATTTCATAAAATACGTCTCACGCATCCTAAATTCAGTAAGTTCTACGAATTGACGGTGCGCGTTAGGCCTGAGAATTCAACAAAAATCGAACATAAATTCGAATAACGTTTTTCCGCCATCCGTCATATTCATGACCTTTACACCGCGAACCATTTTCCTGCTAATTTTTTTTTCTCTTTTGACCGTCAGCGGATTCGCAATAGATGAATTATTATATATTGGGATTGTTGCGGCGTTGCTACTGTTCGCGGCCATTTGTTTTGAGTTTTGGTTTATGCCAAATCAAGACCAAATTATTGTATGGAGAAAAGTTGCTTCAAAGTTAGCGCTGGGAGTTGAAAACAGCGTAAAAATTTATGTTGAGAACCGTTCCGTATCAGAACTAAAAATGATGATTCATGACGAGCCGCCGGATGAGTTCGCTATGCGTAGCGTAAATTTTGAAGCGACTTTACGTCCGCGTGAAATCAGATCTTTCTATTATGAAATTCATCCAAATCATCGCGGCGATTTCGTATTTCATAATGTGAATCTTTCTTGCTACGGCATTCTATTTGGCCTTATTCAGAAGCGCTACATTTTTTCATTATTGATGCCGGTTAAGGTCTATCCAAATTTTAAAGCCATCAAGAAATTTGAATTGACCGCACTGAGAGGAAAATGGATGCAGTCCGGCACGCGTCCTGTACGACAATTCGGGCAAGGAACTGAATATGAAAGTTTGCGTGAATATTCTCCGGACGACGAATACCGTAATATTAATTGGAACGCTTCAGCGCGAATGGCCAAGTTGATCACAACGCAATATCAGGTTGAACGTAGCCAGAATGTAATGATCTTGATTGACGCGGGTAGATTGATGGGTGGAGTTTCAATGGGGTTGTCAAAATTAGATCATGCAATCAATGCCGCTCTTGTTCTATCCGATATAGCCATCAAAAAAAACGACAATGTTGGAATACTTGTCTTTTCAAAAACTGTCCAATCTTTTCTTGCCCCTAAAAAGACCCGTACACAACTTTCGTTTATCGCGGAACGTCTGTATAACGTAAAAAGCGAACTTGTAGAATCAGACTATGCAAGCGCGTTTGAATACCTGCGTCAAAAACATAAGAGGCGTTCATTGATCGTGATGTTTACCGAGTTTTTGGATCGTTATTCATCTCAGATATTGATCCACAATGTTTCTGTTATGTACCCAAAACATCTGCCGCTATGCGTACTAATGAAGGACCATTCTCTGAATATGATTGTAAATCAAGCGATCGAGTCAAAAGATGATGTATATCAAAAAGCCGCCGCCGCAGAGCTTTTGGAAGAAAGAGAGCAGGCCATTGCATTCGTTCGTTCTCATGGCGCGATAGTACTGGACGTTCTTCCTGAAAATCTGTCATCCGAAGTAATAAACAAATATATTGAAATAAAGAATAAGAATAGACTGTGAGGCGTACGGTTTCATATTGGGGTGCTGCATGATCATGTGGGTTGTTTTTATCTGTTATGTTTCAGCGATGATTTATCTCGGATTCCGGAGCCGGCATACAGAGAAAGGCGATGATTACTGGACTGCAGCGCGGGACTTGGGGGGATGGTCGGCAGGATTCTCATTGTCTGCCGGATTTATGTCTATTTCGTGGTCCTGTGTGTACGCCATTCAGATTTTTTACTGGTACGGCTTATCAGGCTTTCTTCTCATGACGCTTCCGTGGATGGCGGCGTTAACCGGCATATATTTTTTAGCAACAAGATTTCGCGATCTTCCCGCATTCAGCCAGACTGAAATGGTGCGCATCCGATTTGGCAAGAGGTCGGCCATTATGGTGAGTTTGACGCAGGTCATTGTCTTCTTAATATGGGGAGGCGCTGAAATTTACGTTGCCGCGAATCTTCTGGAATCGTCGCTAGGGATAGACAAGTTTTGGATCATGGTGCTGATTACGCTGACGATAGCGATTTACTCTACCTGGGGCGGGTTTTCAGCGGTAGTCAAAACGGATAAACTGCAGTTTGTTTTTGTTGCGTCTTATCTTTTTGCTGTAGCTTGGATGGCTATGTTGCAGTTGCCGGAACTAGATACCGGGAACCTGATTCCCGCAAGGGCGCAGGATCCTTTTTTTGATGGCGCATTAATGCCGCTTATTATTATTACGGCGTTTGCTTATTTGCCCGGGTGGCTGAGTGAAGCCGACCTTTGGCTTAGAATTCAAGCAGCGCGAAACGTCAAAGAAGCCCGCAAAGCGGCATTGATCGGTTTGTTCAATTCGTTTTTGTTCGTCGGCGTTATTCCCGCTGTAATTGCCATGGCCGCTTTGACTTTGTTTCCGGTCAACGATGCCGCATCAACGGGTGTGATAGGAAATGAAGGGGAGAAAATTATTTCTGCGATCGTGCTGCCCTTTAACAATCCTTGGATGGAAATTTTTCTTGGGATTGGCTTGTTGTGTGCATCAATGAGCACTATAGACACCTGCACAAATATCGTCAGTCTTAACGTAGGCAGGGATATTCTACAGACGAAGAAACTCAGTATGTCGAAGGGTGTCAATGTCGCTGTAATGGGCGCGGCATTCCTCATCTCTATCAACGTGAATTCATTATGGGATATTTTCTATTTGTCATCAGGATTACTGAGCACTGTCGTAGCGCTTCCTGTTTTGGCGACCTTAAACAAAAGAATACCTGGCGAAGCTGTCTTTTATTCCAGCATTGTGGGTTTTGCATGCACGGTATTTTTTTATTTTAACTCCTCGTTTGGATGGATACCATTGTCCATGAATGTTGTCTTGAGGGATACCGGCATTGAATATGTTGTATATGGGATCATCGGCGCAGGCGTTGGTTTTGCTGCAGGTTACTTTTTACGATCGGAAAGATAATTATACATTTCCAGGCATATTTTTCTTTCTATTGCGAGGTCGATGATCGGCTCGGTGTAATTATTCAATACCGTTTTTTGGCGATACGCGAAGGGCTCGTGAATTATTTTATCGTCGTACTCATCCAATTCAGGGAGCCAGCGTTTGATATAAGAACCCTGCGCGTCAAATTTCCTGCTTTGGGTCAACGGATTAAATATCCTAAAATACGGCGCCGCGTCAACCCCTGTTCCTGCAGCCCACTGCCAGTTTCCGTTATTGCTTGATAATTCAAAATCCAAAAGCCGTTGGGCAAAATATTTTTCTCCCCACCGCCAGTCTATATGCAGATGTTTGACGAGGAACGACGCGGTAATCATACGCAGTCGGTTGTGCATGAAGCCCGTTTCATTTAACTGACGCATACCCGCATCGACAATGGGAAACCCTGTTTTACCATCGCACCAAGCGCCAAACCAGTCTCTTCTGTTTTGCCAATGCATACCGTCGTAGGCGCTATTAAAAGGTTGAGACACCACATGCGGGAAATGAAAAAGAATCATCATGAAAAATTCCCGCCAAATGAGTTCTGACAAGAAAGATTGAGCTCCTTTAGAATCATCGTCCTTCAATTTGCCGACCACGTCTCGTATGGACAGGTTTCCAAAACGCAAATAGGGCGAAAGATGTGAAGTTTTATCAATTCCAGGCAAGTTGCGATTCTCAAAGTAGTCTTTAATTTGCGTCTTGAAAAATGTTCCCCAATGGTTCTTACCGACGCTTTCGCCTCCTGGAATTATGTTTTTGACCTGTTTAAAACCGATTTGCGATAACGTCGTGACCGCTTCAAGTGAATGTGAGAGGGGCTTGATTTTTTCCCATGTTACTGCCGATGGTCGGAAGTAATCCGGAGGTAAGTTCTGCAATTCATCAAGCCATTTGTTCTTGTAAGCCGTGAAAACCTTATAGGGTGTCCCGTCATTCTTGATTATTTCCGATTTCTCAAATATGACCTGATCTTTTGAAGAATGGAAATTAATTCCACTGTCTTTGCAAATACTATGAATTTTTTTGTCACGATCTATTGCTTCAGGTTCATAGTCGTGATTAACATATAGGGCGTCGATCGTGGAATTTGAAAGAATGCGTGGAATTACTTGGTCAGGTTTACCAAAGAATATGTGAACCGGTCCTGCTTTTTTTTGCGCGAGTTGACGATTCATGTCCTCAAGAGATTCCCAGATGAACGACACTCTCCGGTCGTGTGGCGGAAGTGATTTCAGCATATCCTCATCGAATACAAAAACACAAGATACCTGATCGCTCTGCGTCAATGCGCTCGATAAAGCGGTATTGTTTGTGAATCTGAGATCACGCCGAAACCAAACTAAGGAATGTCTGTTATCCATTTACCAGCATACGCGGGAAAGTGAAAATTTTCAATAGGTGGATTAACGTATTTTATCTTTGTTTCTTTTTTAGTCTTTTTTGTTTATTTTGTCCACCGAAAATGTGAAAGGTGTGAATGCATTACCGTAGTTTAGAATCGTGTGTTACCGATCTTGAAAAAAAGGGTCAACTGATTCGTGTAAAAGAGGAGGTTGATCCGTGTTTGGAGATGGCTGAGATCCAAAGACGCGTTTATCAGGTTCAAGGTCCGGCGTTACTTTTTACTAATGTCAAAGGATCCCGATTTCGTTGTGTATCCAATTTATTCGGAACGATGGCGCGAACCAGATTTATTTTTCGTTCGTCGTTGGAAAGCGTTAAGAAGCTCGTCGAACTGAAAATCGATCCAACAATCGCGATGAAACATCCATTTCGCTATTGGTCTGTTCCGCTTACGGCTTTAAAAACAATACCTCAAAAACGGTTTCGATCACATTTTGAATCCTGCAAAATACAGGACTTGCCGCAAATTCAATCATGGCCTGATGACGGAGGAGCTTTTGTCACTTTGCCGCAGGTGTATACAGAACATCCTGATTTTCCTGGAACACGGCTGTCCAATCTCGGGATGTATCGAATTCAATTATCTGGAAATGAATACAAACCAAATGAAGAGATCGGGTTGCATTATCAGATTCACCGCAGTATCGGCGTGCATCATGCTGCGGCCATTCGGCGCGGAGAAAAATTAAAGGTCAGTATATTTATCGGAGGCCCGCCGGCATTGAGTGTAGCCGCAGTAATGCCGTTGCCGGAAGGGCTGTCTGAATTAATGTTTGCGGGCGTTCTGGGAGGCCGCAGGTTTAGATATTTTCGCGACCCGAAAGGGTTTTTGGTTGCGGCCGATGCAGACTTTTGTATAACGGGAACCATTGATCCCAATGAAACAAAGCCGGAAGGACCATTCGGAGATCACCTGGGATATTATAGTTTACGGCACGCTTTTCCGTTTCTGAAAGTGGAAAATGTATATCATAAGCCGAATGCAATTTGGGCATTCACCGTTGTCGGTCGTCCGCCACAGGAAGATACGTCCTTCGGAGATTTGATTCACGACATTACGGGCCCGATCATTCCGACAGTTATCCCGGGTCTGCATGCGGTGAATGCCGTCGATGCGGCCGGTGTTCATCCGCTGCTTCTTGCTATCGGAAGCGAACGTTATGTTCCGTTCGAAGAACGCCGTCCGCAGGAAATCCTGACCATCGCAAACGCCATTCTTGGACAGGGCCAATTATCGTTGGCTAAATATTTGTTCATCACTGCAAAAGAGGATAATCCTGAATTAGATATACATCATGTTGAGGAATTTTTTACGCATGTCTTGGAACGAGTAGATTGGAAGACTGATCTTCATTTTCAAACCCGTACCACGATGGATACTCTCGATTACACGGGAACGGCTGTTAATGAAGGTTCTAAATTGGTCATAGCAGCTGCAGGCAAAATACGACGAAAGCTTCCGGTCAAACTTCCGCCGGGATTCACATTGCCGGAAGGTTTTAAAGACCCGAAAGCGGTTATTCCGGGAGTTTTATCCGTAACCGCTAAACCTATCTCGAGTAAATCAGAAGGGGAAAGTGAACGGGAAAAATTTTGTGTGTATTGCTCAAAATCAGGAATATTCGACGGATTTCCTCTAATCGTATTATGTGATGATAGTAACTTTGCGGCTCAAAATCTGAATAATTTTCTTTGGGTAACTTTTACGCGTTCAAATCCGGCATCGGACGTGAGCGGAGCCGGTGCGTTTATAGAAGATAAACATTGGGGCTGTAACGGGCCGCTGGTGATCGACGCGCGCATCAAACCGCACCATGCACCGCCGCTCATCGAAGATCCGGAAATTACGCGGCGAGTGGATCAGTTTGGTTTGAAAGGCCGGAGCCTTCACGGAATTATTTAGAGGCCATAAATTGAAACTGCGATGAATAATCATTAGTTTATATGCTTATCGGGCTTGCTCACATACGTCATGGTGAGCCCTTCGGCGGGGCTCAGGACAAGCTTGTCGAACCATGACCAAGTTTAGTAAAATCAGTCTTCGACTTCGCTCAGACTGAAGTGTTCTCTTCCATTTGTGAGCCAGCCCGATAAGCACACTAGTTTATGTTGTTATCATTGAGATAGACAATTAATAGAATCAAATATTGTTTTAACAGAACGGAAATAGAAATGGAATTGAATTGCCTACATATTGCCGATATATTCGGCCAGACCGGAATGGAAATGGTGTCGAAAATTCTGCCAAATCTGATTAAAGAAAAAAAAATTGATTTTGTTATGGCCAACGGAGAGAATGCATTTGACGGCAAGGGTATTTCTGAAACTATGTGCCAACAATTATTCAATCTCGGCGTACATGTCATTACGAGCGGTAATCATATTTGGGATAAGAAAAAAACATTTTATTCGGAAAATCCGCTCATTCAGAAATACTTGCTACGCCCGTTCAATTACCCGGTTGGAAATGAGGGCCGGGGTTCTGCGATTTACCAGCTTAATAATGGCGTAAAGGTGGGCGTCTTAAATTTACAAGGCAGAACGTATATGCTTGATATCGACTGTCCGTTTCGCAGCGGAGAACGCGAGATCGAAAAAATGAAAAAAGAAACGGATGTAATTATTGTGGATTTTCATGCGGAAGCTACGGCTGAAAAGATGGCATTCAGTTATTATGTGGATGGCAAAGTCAGCGCGGTATTGGGAACACATACCCATGTTCAGACGGCTGATGAGCGAATTTTACCCGGCGGGACGGCATACATAACGGATGTCGGTATGACCGGTCCGCATGACGGTGTGATCGGAATGCATAAAGATGCGGCAATTAAGAAATTCATTTTGCAAACTTATTTTAAATTTGAACCGTCAACCGGCGACGCGAAATTCCATGGAGTGTTTTTAAAAATTGATACACAAACCGGGAAAGCAACTTATATTGAAAGAATTAAGATTGAATAGTCCGCACCGGAGCAGTAGATAAAATTGACGCCATCTGTTTTTGCCTCACTTGAAACTCTATGGTGACAAGTCAGATTTATTGATAAACTTTAAAGTTCAACTGCAGTAAAAATGGAAACTGAATCTTGGAGATCTACGGTGTTCTCCATGAAGAATAACAAACAGGAGTGAAAAAAGTGAGCGCATTTATTATTGATGGGAAAAAAATTGCAGAGGATATTAAAGCGGAAATTAAAATTGAAGTTGCGCATCTGAAGACGCAAAACATCGTGCCGAAGTTGGTTGCGGTGCTGGTTGGCGATAATCCTGCGTCCCAGGTGTATGTGCGCAACAAAGGCAAGACGTGCATGGAACTCGGTATGGATAATGAGACAATTACTATGCCCGCAGATACAAATGAAAAAGCGTTGCTGGAGCTGATTCATAAACTTAATAATGA